>DATBGR010000001.1:0-9357 GCA_036557905.1 Nitrososphaeraceae archaeon
TCAGAAAACACGGACATAGTAATGCGTCGGCCTTGAGTTACGAGGCTAAGAGCAAGCCGATTCGCCTGCTGGCGATCAGGAGTTCGAATCTCCTCATCTGCGCTTCTCTTTTATCTCATATTGCTTCTTGCCGATTTCGCATGTTTTTTATCCCTGACTCTTTGGCCATGTTCAGACTTTAATCTTCTATCGAGTCTAGATATCATCGCCTTGCATGCGCTCAAGGGATCAAAAGCGACACCTTTTGCGTCAATAACCCTTTTATCCGTAATTAATCTAGCTCGCATTGAATACTTCCTAGTCTTATGTTTGTCGACATAAACTATTGCCAGGTGAATATCTCCCAATTTTCCTTGAATTTTTTCCACAAATTTGAGCATGTGTATTTCAATTTCAGAACGGGTAGCTTCATCTACTAAGTGAGCCACATGGATGGTGGGTTTGTTAACCCGTGGAAGAATTAATTCCATGATATCTTTAGGTGTAATAATTCCTATGGGTCTTCTATCTCCGACAACGACGATTTCCTCGTTGTTATCAAAATAGCCTATAATACCATTTACTTTCGTGCCCCTTTCAACAGAAATTGCATGCTTCATGATGGATTTTACCTCCAGATCTTTGATTGCCGCTAAACTCCCAATTCCTTTCGATTTCGTGGACCTTTCTCGAGGAGTAGATAAGACTTCAGCTATATCCAGTGCATTAATGATACCTACTAGGACTCCTTTTGGATTAATTATTGGAAGACGCGATATGTTATATCGACGCATCTTAGAGAGCGCGATACTTAGGGTAGTTGTCTCCTCAATTACTATTGCTCCTGACATAACTTCGTCTACACTGGCATGTCCGAATTCTGAAGTCTTCAGGATGTCGGTCTCACTAATCAAGCCTACAAGTCTACCGTTATCAAGTAATGGCAACGCTCTATTTGCACTGACAACCATAAGTTGGGCGCATTTTTCAATCTGATCTTCCCTATCTACGATAGGGGTATTACAGATGAAGCTCCTGACTTTAGAGTCAGGGAGCGCATTTACATTCACAAATTGTTTTGCAAATATCATACCCCTGTATGTCGAAT
The DNA here is from genome assembly GCA_036557905.1 of Nitrososphaeraceae archaeon. Classification (GTDB taxonomy): domain Archaea; phylum Thermoproteota; class Nitrososphaeria; order Nitrososphaerales; family Nitrososphaeraceae; genus JARBAU01. Next base: position 1,088 of record DATBGR010000001.1, read on the forward strand.
CAGTATCAACAATCGGGATTTGATGAATCTTGTTTTCCGACATAATACTCAAAGCCTTTCCCACTGTCTCATCGGGATGAAGACTAAACACTTTTGTCTTTGCAATATCGAGAACCTTCATTCCCTTTTATGTCGGATTGATTCTAGATTAAAAACTTTCCCATAACTCATGAGGGAAAAGGCATTCAAAATCTATTAGTTGAACTAGCTTGGCTGTCTGAAGAATCTCATAAGTGTTTCAAGATGGTACTGTGTAGGCTAGATTTAGAATAAGTCTAGAAAAATCATCCTACTTAAATGCCTCGTACTCTTACAAGAGTAAGATCTCGTCATAGTTATGATGACCTTGCCCACGAGCTGACCTACAAAATATGTTCTAATGTTTTAGACAAAACATGTGGTTATGACCTAATCTAGTATCGCATGACACGTCTCGAATTGCTGAGAGGTGCTTAACGAAGTCTAGTTACTGTGCTAAGAGGCTATACCTGCTCCTATTAATCTCCACCTGTCCGTTATCCTTCTGCTGATAGCCACACGACTTTTAGGCATCATGCATATTGGTTTTTTTAACTTTATTTCTACTCTGTTATCTCTGGTGTTCGCAACCGTTCCCACCGTTGCTGCAGTACCTATGTTTAGCCTCAGTGGTTCCTTCACCCTGATTGGATCAACTTTAACTAATTCTTGAGTACCAACAGCGGTATCAAATAGGTTCACTTCAACGAGTATATTTTCGAGATCATTAGGTAACTCGCCAGGCTTACCAACAACCGATCCGATCAGTGAATCGCTCTTTACAAAAGTCGGATCCAGTTTTGTACCTAGAGCAATTAGTCCTCCTGGTTTTACTGTATCTACCAAACCGGCCCCTGTTCCCAATGTCGAGATCGTGGAAGTAATCGGTTCGTATTTGCCTTTCTTTTCGTCATAAAAACCTGGTCTAATTTCCACTTCATCTCCGATATTAAATTCTCCTTGTACTAACGCACCACCGATGACTCCTCCCTTAACTTGCTTAATTCGAATACCAGGCTTGTTAACATCGAAAGAGCGCAAGACATGCATTATCGCGTTTGCATCCTTCTTGCGTATAGGAGTCTCAATTGTATTCTCAATCGCCTCGACGAGAGCATCGATATTCAATTTATGTTGCGCAGATACTGGGATTATAGGGGCAGTCTCAGCTACACTATTTTTTACAAACTCCTTTATCTGTTCATAATTCTCCATCGACCTTTCAGAATCGGTTAGATCCACTTTATTTTGAACGATAACTATTTGTTTTATACCTAGAACTTGCAAAGCGAGCAAATGTTCTCGAGTTTGCGGTTGGGGAACTCTATCATTTGCAGCAACGACTAAGATTGCACCATCCATAAGAGCGGATCCAGACAACATATTTGCCATGAGACTTTCATGACCAGGCGAATCAACGAAGCTAACAACCCTTAGCAATTCGCTTTTACCTTCACATCGCTTACATGTTGGACTAGTCGAATAACAATCAGGTGATGGACATTGTGGACATTTATAAAACGCGGCGTCGGCATAGCCAACCTTTATCGTAATTCCCCTTCTTAGTTCCTCACTATGTGCACTCGTCCAGACTCCTGTTATAGCTTCTACTAAGGTAGTCTTTCCATGGTCCACGTGACCAGATGTACCTATATTTATATTTGGCTGGTATCCATATTCTTTGATATACCATTCTGGTAGCGTATCTCTCCAGTGCAATCAATATATTGAATTTGCCGAGTGATATTAAGGTAGTTATCGCATTACCATTAACCTTAATCTTTCTTCATGCTGCACAAAATCAATTTAGAAGTTATAAAAGCAACTAAATTGCAATCAATGGTGTTGTTGTCGTTAATTTCTATTACTTCTTTTCATCATCCTTTGCAACTTTATCTTTGTTTGCGGCTAATTCAGGTAGGTTTCCTTCTACCAACATACAATTCAATTGATAGATCTCCTCGGTGATTACATTACCCCTCACGAGTTTTCTAATTCTGTTGCCTTCCTTAATATCGCGCATTCCAACTCCTTTTGATAGAAGCACGTATTTCTTGACTCCACCATGTATGTCTGAGCGCATGGGTGTACCTGATCTATCGCTCCCACCGGTAATTTTGATTTTGCCCCCAGTAATACCAACCGTAGTAGAGTCAATTAAATCGCCTATCTTCGAACCTAAGAAAGGTTGTGCTGCTACGTCTTTAAGCTCTTGTGCTTGACTTTTACCTCTAGAATCTGAAATAATAACTTTGAACTGGGTCAATCACCCTTAAAGCAATCGCAAAGGACTATTTATTCTTTGCATATCCATCGAAAGCCAGATACCTCATACCTCAAATTGAGCAAATCGGGACGTACTATAAATGCTTTACTAGTTCACACCCTATCGTCTTTTATAACTTTAGAATTTCCACTAGACTGTTCAAGCATCTTCCAATATTATTCTGAGATATGCAATAAGTGATATCCGTTTAGCTTATTAAGGCTTTGAACTTACGAAGTTGCCTACCATTGAGCCTTGACACAGTAGCAGTTACGGCACATTCAATAAGGATCGTTTTCCGGACTTGACTGGAAATTTGTAACCAGATTGGTCACTCTTTCTTTCATTAACTCGATGTAAGCCTCGTAAGAAAGATTTAATCCGCAAAAGTGACACTTTGCACTTGTAGTCTCGTCGTCTATCTCTACCTTCTCCTCACAATTAGGGCATTTTGCTTGAAGGACCACATATATATTTAACTCTAGAGATATTTAAGCCGATAATGAAACTATAGGAGGAAAAATTTCCTTTCACTGAATACCGCAATAGCGAGCATATTTGCCAATCCTTCATGCTGCATACAAAATAGAATCGTCGTGTAAGTCCGCATATAGAAGTCGGCATATAGATAAAATAAACGAATAGAGTGATTGTCAAATTGATTTCTGAATTCCGTGTTCGGATCCAACTTATATGTTCAAGTATAATTGCAGACACTCAAATTCAGCAATAATTACTATGCTCTAATTAACATTGTTCTAAAATGTCATTAATAAGCAATCAAATTTATGCTGTATAAGCTTATGTAAATATCTTGGACTGTACGATTGTACTCTCATACCAGCTGTACCATATTTACTTACGGATGAATTAATTGTATCTTGGATTGGTTGTTAGATACGGCTTGTATCAATTTCAATGAAGTAATATGCAATATATTAGTTGATAGGCAAATTTCATATTGGTAGTATAAGTGGTATGCATATTGGTAACGAAGTACTGAAATAGATATATTGTTGTGGTTAGGCAAGTAGAAAGTCGATAATCAGATTTTTATAGTCATATTGATCAAGTTATGCACACTTGATCATAAAAAATACCGATCCATATAAATTAAAAAAATGTGTATCATGCAAGCATGACATATCGATTAACGAGAAATATTTTACATATCCACTGTCTTTTCAATGTATTTGTCTCCCTTGCGCAGCTAGAGAAATCCCCAAAATAATGGAAGCCTTAAGAAGTGATCTGAAGAAAATAAAAGATACGCATCTAAATAAGGTAGAATTATAAACCAATTTTTCACTTACACTTTAGGGCTTTGCCGTATAATTTCTTTGCCGAAAATGTCTTCAATCCTGAAATTACAATAAATAGTGGTCAAGTCTTTTTATGGGAAAAACTAGACCATACATGGTACGGCACATACGGTAACCATATCTTGAAAATATCACAGTTACCTTTTGAGCAATTCTATAGTGATACCGGTAACAGAGATAATGTCATAGCAATCCGGAAGTATCATTTCGAATCATTTCCTGAAATGCACAATTGGCAAAATTGGGTATTCCGACTAGATGATGATATTCCTGAGATTTTTTCGTGTTTATCATCTGATCCTCTTCTGGCAAAGACAATGAGCAGAGGTTATGGTCTGAGAATAATGCGCCAGGAACCTTGTCAATGTATGGTATCATTTGTTTGCTCTAGTAACACGAATATTATGATGATTCGCAAGATGTTGAGAAACCTTTCCAAAAAATTTGGACGAAGGCTTAGCGTAGATGGTAGGGATTTTTTCACTTTTCCTTCGATAAAGACTTTGCATGAAGCCGAGATAAGCGAGTTGAGATCCTGCGGTGTTGGCTATAGAGCTAAAGCTATCAAGGCAGTTGCAAAGAGTATAGTTAATCATGACCTCGATATTTCAAGCCTTTCGAATGATAGCTACTACGAAGCAAAAAATGCACTCTTAAGAATATATGGGATTGGGAACAAGATTGCAGATTGTATACTCTTATTTTCACTAGACAAGCTGGAAGCATTTCCAATCGACGTTTGGATTGCTAGAGCTTTAGAAAGACATTATAAATCAGTTATCGAGACTGATTTTAATAATATAACCCTGCGACCAGACAGTAAATTGACCCCATATCAATATGTCCGCATTTCAGAAATAATGAGAGAATATTTTGGAAGATATTCAGGCTATGCCCAACAATACCTATACTACTATATTCGAGAAGCTGAAGGCTTAAAGTGGTAACCCATAACTCTTGTTATGTTTCTGAATTTTAAACACATAGAATTCTATAATACAAAACAATCTACCTTCGAATCTGCTTTGGATTATCAGATATTGGAGCATTCACTCCAATGTAATCTCGAACACAACACATCGCCGCTAAATAAATATACCCAGGGAATGTTAGAGTGAAAAATATGGATTTAGCAATGATTCAAACATTACATAGTAGCATATTTTAAGGATGTAAATCTAACACTTCGAAATATGAGTGCCGCGGTATACTATGGTCCAGGTTGTGTTCTTAATAAGAAAAATTATCTGAATGCTATTGATGACAAAGAAAGAATTATCCTTAAACTGAAGGCCTGTGCCGTCTGTGGGTATGATGTTCGAATATTCCGGAATGGGCACCTAAAAGTTACTCCGCCAGTTATTTTGGGACACGAGATTTGCGGAGAAATTAGGAAGGATGTTGTTTCTGTAGTCAATGGCAATGAGGTCTTTTTAAAGTCCGGTACGAGAGTTGCAGTTTCACCTATTGTTCCATGTTTGAATTGCAGGTACTGTGACAGGAGTGAATATAACCTATGTCTTAATCTAAAAGAAATCGGATCGAGTATAAATGGAGGGTTTGCAGAGTTTATTGACATCCCGCCCCAATTGGTTAAAATTGGCGGTCTAGTTCCTATTCCAAATAGTATTAATGATGACGAAGCGGCTCTACTTGAACCCCTTGCATGCTGCCTGAACTGTCAGATCAATATGGGACTGGGGGAGAGCCTGAATGATACAATGGCGATCATTGGGGATGGTCCTATAGGTCTCCTTCATCTACTATTATCAAAGAATATTGGGATGAGAACCATCGTAACTGGAAAAATTCTTAGCAGGTTGGCCAAAGCCACTTCTCTGGGAGCAGATTTAGCTCTTTTGTTTAACAGTGAAGATAAGATAGGTGGTAAATATGATGAAGATACACTAAGACGAGTGCTGAGTTACACCGATGGTTGTGGCGCCGATTATATTGTTATTGCAACTAGCAGTCCAGGTGCTTTCGAATTTGCATTAAAAATTGCTGCTAAGAATGCTAAGATTAATATTTTCGCTGGAATGCTTGGCCCACAGCAATCTGCACCTTTAGATCTTAACTGGCTACATTATAATCAAGCCACAATTACAGGAACTTTTAGTTCTACGCCGAATATGTTGAACAAAGCCGTGGATCTAGTATCCACTGGTCAGATCAATCTATCGGAAATCATAAGTCATCACTATTCCCTTGCAGACATAAAGGATGCACTGCAAGCTACGGAGAACTATCTGGGTCTGCGAGTAATAATAAACAAGTTTTAATTCCATACATTTTTCTTATCATTCGTCAAACACGCTCTCATCGAATAAATTCTTCAAATAGACGCTGTCTTAATATAAAGACAAATCCTCATTAGAAAGATAAAGGAACGCTTATAATAACTTCCTATGAATTTTACGATATACTAGATGTCTGAATTATTAACTAAAGTCGGTAATCACAGAGTCAAAAAAATTAGCGATTTTGAATTTACTTTGGAAAAAGACGAATCTCATGGAATGAGAGTTCCAATTACGATTTATGCAGACGATAACCTACTTTCAAAAATGCTAATGGACAGAACCATACATCAAGCTGCTAATGTATCTACACTTCCTGGGGTCCGTAAGCATGTTGTTGTACTGCCTGATGGGCATGAAGGTTATGGATTTCCCGTAGGCTCAGTTGCAGCTACCGATATTGTAGAAGGAGTCATTAGCCCTGGTGGAGTTGGGTATGATATCAATTGTGGTGTGAGGTTAATTAAGACAGATCTGGTCGAAGGGGATTTAAAAGGTGAAATAAAAACTGTTATTGAGGAGCTCTTCAAAGCTATTCCATCTGGCGTAGGTGGCGAGGGGGCGACGAAATTAACTCGGTCAGCTTTGGATGATTTTCTAGTAGAAGGCGCTAAATCCGTGGTCTCTCAAGGATACGGGTGGGCAGAGGATCTGGAAGTTTGCGAGGAAGGAGGAATGATGGAAGGAGCTGATCCCAGTATGGTTTCCGAGACAGCCAAAAAGCGTGGAAGTCATCAGTTAGGGAGTTTGGGATCAGGTAACCATTTCCTAGAAGTACAAAAAGTAGATGAGGTCTTTGACAAAAACGCTGCAAGATCAATGGGATTCCAACAAAAAGGTCAACTGGCTATTCTTATTCACTGCGGTTCTAGGGGTTTCGGACATCAAGTTTGTAGTGATTATTTAAGAATATCTGAAGGAGCATTAAAGAAATATGACATTACAATACCAGATAGGGAGCTTGCATGTGTTCCTTATCAGTCCTCAGAGGGTAAGGCATATCTAAACGGAATGTTTTCGGCGTTAAATTTTGCATGGTCCAATAGACAAATGATAACTCATTGGGTGAGAAAAACATTTGAGAGGGTTTTGAAGCTCAGCGAAAATGATTTAAATATGCAAGTTGTCTATGACGTGTCTCATAATATCGCGAAGATAGAATCTCACAAAGTAGATGATCAAGGGATCTGCGATCTAGTTGTACATAGAAAGGGAGCTACAAGAGCCTTCTCATTAGGGATGAATGAAATACCGAGTAAGTATCGAAATTTAGGACAACCTGTGATTATACCAGGGTCTATGGGTACAGCAAGCTGGCTTTTATTGGGCAATGATAAATCTGAATCCTTAAGTTTTGGGTCAACCGCACATGGAGCAGGGAGGGCAATGTCTAGATCCGCCGCAAAAAGAAACTATACTGTGGACTGTGTAAGGAAAAACCTAGAATCAAAGGGAATTTACATAAAGTCATTAACAAAGGATGGAATCGTGGAAGAAGCTCCTTATGCATACAAAAATGTAGACTCGGTAGTCAATGTATCACATTCACTTGGCATAGCAACAAAGGTATTACGATTGGTACCTATCGGAGTGATGAAGGGTTAATGTCGGATGAAGACGCTGATTTAGCAATTATCAAGGCTCGCAAGATGAAGGAGTTGCGCGAGTACATGTCTTTAATGGAGAGGGAGAAATTAAAGAGACAAGAAGCCGAATCAAGATCACGGAGGACTGATAGAGAGGTGATATTGGATTATTTGTATGATAGAGGAGATGAGGTATTGCGATTAGCTGAATCCCAGTTTCCTATTCAGACAAAAGCAATTGTTCACAGAATCGTAGAATTGATCAAGTTTGGTGAATTGAATCAATCTATCTCCGGTGGGGAATTATTGGCGTTATTAAGGTCTGTGGGTTTGAGTGTAAGAGTAAACAATAATATCAAAATTGAAGATCATGGCAAGTTAATTTCATTTTCTGAAAGGCTAAAGCAGCAAGATGATGACAGGACCGATAAATAACTTCCAAACATTCATGGATTTTGTCTAACATTTTTAATATAACGAAGTGATTTTGAATTCTGTTTTCCCTAATCACTAGACATCTTCTGATTCCAGCTTACGCCATAAATAGGACGATGATTGAATTTCGTATTTCAGCTATACATCATACCAATTCGACATTATCAACTTTTTTCAACACAGAATTTAAGACCTTGCAGAAAAGCACAATAACGAAAAATAAGGTAAGTGTGTATTTTGTAGTTCAGTGGGCGTGTGGTGGAGGTGCGCTGCCCTTAGAGAGTGCCTCATTGAATGTGCCTGCTGCTTTTTCATGGAACTCGAGACTTGATTGGTCTACTTT
>DATBGR010000002.1:0-13951 GCA_036557905.1 Nitrososphaeraceae archaeon
TGGTGATTACGTTAATGCAGTACAACAGGAAATCACTGGATTATATGGAAGTGACAATATTGGAGTCACAACACCAAAAGCCATTATAAAAACAATACAGGGAGCTCAGGGTGGAAATAATTCATTTCAGACAGGTATAGCATTCATTGCATTACTTGTAGGTGCAGTTGGTATTATCACCACTCTATACACGTCTGTTAATGAACGCATAAAAGAGATTGGGACAATGAAGGCTATTGGTGCAAAAAGTAGGTTTATTCTTGCTCTATTTCTAAGCGAAGCACTAATCATTGGGATAGTAGGTGCAACACTAGGAATAGTATCAGGAGTTGCTGGTGCGTATGTACTGACCACAGATATCTTAGGTTCTGGTAGTGGTGGTGGAGGATCTGGAAATAGTGAAGGAAATGGTGGTGGAGGCGGAGGCAATAGTGGTGGTGCACATCATTTTGCTCCCATCTTCCTTGCAAATGATCTATTTAATGTCTGGTTATTCTCTCTGTTCTTGAGCTTGGCAGCGGAAGTCTATCTAGCCTAGAAGACATCTCGTCTGTCTCCATCAGAGGCAATAAGAAGGTAGTCGCTAGTAAGGCAAACAAATCCCCTTTCAAGTAGGTATGTTAAGTATCCAAGGCTATTAACGTCAGCCAGATATGCATAGAACAACAACAAATAATGTGCCGGCAAAAATTGCAGATAGGTTCCTGCAAAATGCGCAACGAACTAATCTGAAGTAGGAAACAGCGGCGTAACGACAAGCCAGCCAGCATGAAGTGAAGATGTGATACAGGGTCCGGAAACCTTGCCTACAAACTAGCAAATATCGGTAAATATATAATGTGCCGGCGAAAATCACGCTGGGCTAGAGTTTTGAGGCAGCTGCGTGGAAACGAACCAGCAAGGAATTGTCCTTGTATCATGGCCGGGGAAGTATATCTTTACATCATGACTGTTTTGATTGCCATGGTCAGCATATGGCGGTAAAAGCATAGTAAGCATTTGCCAGCAAAGACGACATATAGTTACCGGCAAAAATCCTGTCGATGCGACCAAGGATATGATAACGGAGTGTGTACGCCCATCAGTCTAGCTAGTGACATCTATACACAGTATTCGAAGCTATAGCGTATAGCATGCTGGCAAAGGTAGTAGTTGGTTTCATGCAAAACCTAGACTGACTCAGACAGGTACGCGCCGACGGAACAGTGTTGGAATGCATTTGCACCTTGCCCCGGTAGTCGGTTATTACTCCTGATCGTTTTAATGTCACATCTATCATATGTAGGCAAAGGTCGTAATTGTGTGCCGGCAAATCTCACAACGGATTATTATTCTGGAGCTTGAGGTTGTTGCGTGTCTACGAGCCAACATTGAATTGATCCAGTATTATATGGGAGGTGTGTAACGCCCTCTTGACAGCTTTAATACAACGGCTAGTATATGCCAACAAAGGAAGAATGTGAAAAATATGGACAGATGTTTGGTGGGTAAATGGGACTCGCACTGGAATAATCTGGCAAACTAATAGCAATTCATGATGGTTGTGCTTACATGTGATATATTCAGTGTAGGGTAATCTGGTGGTGCTGACCGATCACTCATCGTTTACAGAGATCCTATGCAACCTAGTAGGCTCTGTAAAGTTAAGGAAAAAGCTACAGGGTTCTTTCTTGTTTTTTATATGTGATTTATCAGATAACAAACAGAACTGAGGTTAAAGACATAGTATATGCGTTGCATCCTTATTTCAATGGTCATTCGTTAAGAAATGCTTCCGGGGCTCGTCCAAATTTGCTACAAGAAGCCACACTGCTCTAAGAGGAGATTGGATCCAAAAGTATAATCCTCAGAGGTTGTATTATATTAAGACCAAGATCTTAATTCATACTAGACGAAACCCAAATCAAGATTGAATCTGAGCTAATTAATTTAGCTCTGGGTTGCAATAGAGCCTGAAAGTAAAGTTCTAAGATTGAATATATCAAAAGAAAGAAACATGTTTGTGGCAGAGATTTTTATCAAATGTTGTATAAGAATATGGAGCAGAACATCCAGTTTTCTACAGATGGTGGTACCTGGTATCCTTCCACAAGCCTGTCAGTTAGTTCTTGAAAACTAAATCATCATCACATTCATTCTTCATATGTGAAAAGCATCATAGAAAGAACTATACAGTACATAAGGACAGGACTGAATATTTCGATGATCATTTTCCATCTAGAAAAAAAGGCTTCAAATTGAAGCATGTATAAAAATGGTTAAATCTAATTGCATATCACTATAACAATGAGAAAATATCTTAACTTTACAGAGCCGACCAGGCTTAAAAAAAGTTTAAAGAGCAGGATGTGATGAAAAATATATTGTTCTTCAAGGTTTTGTTGTTTATAATTATCTTACTGTCAGTACTTTTTGTCTCGGCTGCTAGTGAAAGTGACCATCATATCAACGTGGTCGAAGGAAAAAAATCTAAAACTATGAACCACTCTGATCGTACCAACAACGAACAATCAAATAGCGAACCCTCTATCCAAATTTGCTGTACATGGTCATCCAACAAGTTTAGTGATGAAGGATTGACATATAGGATAATTGGTGGGAGTTCTATTACTGAACAAGCAGTGCACAGTGCTATTGACGATTGGTCTAAGAATATTGATGGTCTAAAATTTACTGAACTGGATTCTTCCGACAATAGTGCTGACATAACCCTAAAGTTCAATTCCAAGGTTTCCCAAGACGGCAGCGTCAAACATATGAAACTGGCAGGTAGCGGAATAACCCTCAAAGCTATTGCTCCTGGAGCAACTCGAATTAATTATAATCTCCAAAATGGTGAGATAACTAACGCTGTAACAACTGTATCAAAGTCTGTCTTTGGTGAGAAATTAGACTTTGATACAACCGAGCAAATTGCAAAACATGAACTCGGGCATGCGCTTGGTTTAGGTCACGCCAATTTCAATGGTGACCTGATGTCACCTACACTTAACGACGAATCGAAGACGATATCAAAGTGCGATATTGATGCTGTGCAAAGTGCCAATGGTATGCTAAGACATGATGATAGCAATAACAATGATAATTCAGATAATTTATTTAGATGCCTCTGAAATCTTGAGAATACATTTTTAATATATTTGATATTTGATAAATATGATCAATACCTACCCAATATGTTTCAAATATTTGGTAATATAGAGGACTTGCAAAAAAGAAAAAAGGATTATGAAGAATCAGTTGGCGCAGTAATTTCCTACACTCCATTCCAATCAATGTATCAGAATTCTGAAAGTAGCAGACTCTATGATACTAGACAGTTTTTACTGTTGAAAAGTCCAAGAGGAGATTGGAACTTTGTTAAAGGCCACAGGGAGAACGGTGAAACAGACTATCAAACACTTCGAAGAGAGATACATGAGGAGACAGGTATTAGAAGGTTCTCGATACTAAATTATTTGGGGGATGTGAATTATACATTCCTAAAAAAGAACATTGAGATTGAAAAGGTAGTGAAATTCTATCATGTTAGTGCATTTAACTCTCAAATAGTGATTTCCCAAGAACATGTAGACTACGCATGGCTTGGATATGAACAAGCTAAGAAACTTCTGACTTTTTGGCAATCCAAGGATATTCTTGTAAGGGTACTAGATTGATCACATCGGTTTAATAGATTAACGATATATTTGTTGTCCTATTAATTGCTTTATTCGATACTGGACCCTGGGTTGAATAGAATCAGTGTCTAAGTTGCCATAAGTATTTGATTAGCACATATGATTATCATGCTAGATTATCATGCACGCCATACCAGTTTTATTATAAATTGCGACACATATATGATAATTTATCCACATTTTAACTCTTTTATAAGTTTATTATAATAATATTAATAATTCTATACACATAAGGTTTAAGTAGCACATAGACGTCCTAAATTATGAACTAACATGGCACAAATGCCAGCACTGATTCCCAAAGAAGTTGAAATACAGAGACTAAAAAAGATATACATAATGGTAATTATGCTCGGTTCGATCGCAGCTTCAGTAGAAGTAGACAACTTTGTAGATGGATCACTACATCAAACAGCAATTAGAGATAGTGCATTTACACCAGCTCACTGGTGGTTGTACAGCCACTTTATTGCACTTCCGTTAGGATGGGGATTTGTGGCAATGTACGACCGAAGGGTGCCCATACTCAGAGGACCCAATAATTCGATGAACACTGGCTTGAAGATAACCATCATTGGCTATCTAGCAACAATGTTCACGATAGGGATTAACGAAATGTGGCACTTCTGGTTCGTAGAAGAGATATTTTCAGTACCCAACCACTGGATGTTTAACATGGGAGTAGTAGTTGCTTTCATGGGTGCTCTTGCGTACGTAGTAAGAGTTTATGCACGTCTGGTAGAGTTAGGGGCGGAAACTCCAGCAAGGAATCCATACGTAGCTGAAATGTACAAGCTTGCTCTAGAAGGCAAATTATATAGTAGATCCATCCCGTAGACAAATCTCAATCGAGCGTGGTTCAAAAGTACCCATTTTCTTTTTTTTGAGCGAAGTTTATAGTTATTATTTGGAAGTTATTAAGTTAGTAATGTTTTGCAGTTAGACGAGTACGATCCTGCGACCCCTTTACGATGTTGTTGACGTATAGAGTTATCACGGTTTTGGAAATAACCTGTTCATGGCTTTAGCATATTTTGAAATTCAATATATCTAGCCGTGGCTAGATTCAGAGATGCAGCTGACCAGCTTTACGAATAGCGTCCAATGCGGCAGCTATCGACTAGATCATTTAGTTGCATATCTAATATTTTTCCTGCATAAATACCCATTAGACTGCAATTAGTCAAGTTCAATATTCGATTACAATATGCTCATTTAGTAGCAGTACTACTCAGTTCATCAATATTGTTATAGAGATCTAGATACTGTATTCCCTTTGTTGTAGTTTTATAGACTTGAGTTATTTCTTCATACTGTAGTAAATCGTTTTGTGAAAGAATTAGAAGATATTCCTTAAGCTGTGCGAAAGATAGGAAAGCCTTGTACATTATTTTCGTCTTAGTAGATCCACCTTCCTTATTTGCGCTTTCTAAAATCATTGCAATTATATCTGTTCTACTTCTATATTTCAAGGGGTCAACTATTAATCAGATAATAACTATTTATGATAAGCTAACATAATTACCTAGCTTCATGTAACTCTCTATTTTCCATATCCATGTTAGATAAGTTTTCTATTAATTTATTTACTTTCCATATTTCTTCTCGATATTAATATCTTCTAAGGAAGAAGTGGTTTCTGCTTTATTTACATTCAGGCAGAATCGTTACAGGCCAATCACATGGCACAATTCATCGAGCTTTTATTAGTTTGAGACTGTGATATGACGTTTAATTTGTCATCCAGGCAAGGAATCGCAATAGATATGACTCCAGAGCTTTAACACAAAATCATTATTTTTATTATTCGGATTAATAGGAATGATACTCTAACTTATGAAGCCTAAGCTGTTTAAGAGTAGCAAATAATTTGTAACATTTTTCACACTTCCACTGATTTGCTCTTGCTTGTTCGTAGCTCGAGTAGGTTGCCTCTTTGCTTTCGTACCTCTTCGTTTTGAAATTATATGTATAATGATTGTAATTAACCTTATATTTTAACTTAGTTAAGTCTACCATTCTTAATAACATACATAGGACCATCTTAAAAATCAGTATGCTACTTCTCTAAATAACATTATCCAGTAACAAACTATTCTTCTATTTTTACTAGGTCTTCTTTCAGTCACTTAATCATCTCCCAATTGCGCACATTTGCTTTAGCTTCCCTTTTTACACTTAATTTAAGAGCAAGACAGGACTGACGGAGTAGATATAAAAAGTAAAACAGCATTTCCTGTCTCCATTCGAATATTTCTTCTAGCAGAATTAATTTCAATTCTGAATCCAGATCTTATAACTTTAACATGTTGGTTGAATAATTCTGTCATAAAGACCAAAGTGAGGAAAGATATGTTTACTATGAGAAGTTTATGCAATCCAAAGATCCTCCTGCTAGTTGAAAAAGGTTCAGAGTATGTGTATTGGAAGAAACTGGATGAAATTTGAATATCGTGAGAACTATTGTGTTGCAATATCATTATCATAATTCAGTCGAGTGAAAGAAATGTACATGATATATTTTAGAATAGAATCATATATTCAGAAAAAACTAAACTATGAATAATTCCAATAATTTGTGAGCTATCTACAATGTCATATAACGCTCTCCTTTAGATAACAGGAAACAAATTTTTGGTACTCTATATATGAATATTTTGCATCGATCTGTAAATTTTGCGCATTTCTAAGCAATAATATTCATCACACAGACAGTTGAGGAAGTGCTATACACAACGTATACTGAACAAGCAAAAGGCATAAGCTTTAGTGAAGACGAATATGACGGCATCATTGAACTAAATAAAAAGGAAAAATACTCTTCAAATTTAGGTTATGCCGGAAAATTCGGTGACACATAAATGGAATGGCAGTTCGGAAAAAGCGCTTTGCGAAAGGAACAGAGAAGACTCGATTTGGATAACATTGCAAATGTCATACTCTTTATTGCTGCTTTTATTGGTGTATGGCAGTTAGTATTTTTGTTGAACGTGTGGCCGAAGGTGGCATTGCCATCTCCAGCAATGGTCTCGGTCTCATTTGAAGAACTAATAAAAGACATGACTCTCATTGGCGGCATAGCATTTACCATGTACAGGCTCATTACGGGATTCTCGATATCAATCATTTTTGGGATTGGTATTGGATTGGCCATGGTAAAATTCTCGGGGTTTGGGAAAACAATGAGTTCGTTTGCGGTCGGACTGCAATCATTTCCAAGTGTGGCATGGGTACCGTTCGCAATACTATTAATTGGATTAAACGACTTCGCTATTTTATTTGTAGTCATAATGAGTTCGATCTTTTCCGTCATGATGTCTACTTACAGCGGAGTTCGTAATATACCACATATTTACGTGCGTGCAGCTAGAAACATGGGGGCAAAGGGTTTTTCACTTTTCTGGTATCTTATGATTCCAGCAGCTACCCCGTCTCTGCTAATTGGTTTAAAACAAGCATGGTCATTTGCCTGGCATGCGTTAATAGGGGCCGAAATTCTTATTGCAGCAGCTGTTGGATTGGGTCACGTACTCTTAGTAGGTAGAGAATTCCAGTTAATGGATCAAATAATTGCTTCAATGATCACCATATTCGTTATAGGATTGATATTTGATAGACTATTATTTTCTAAATTGGAAGACAAAGTAAGAGAAAAGTGGGGGTTAAATCAAACTACTGAGCACTAGGAATACAGCTCTCTTGGAGTATCTTGGCTACAACAATTAAACTGCTAATATTAGGTCAACCGAAATTGACCATTGCAGATAACAAATTAAGAATGACCACTTGGTGACAGGACTGGGAAAAATATACCCTGTCACAACAGGTGAGGTTATCTGGTCAAGCCCAACGTAGCATTAATAAGCTTTTATATAGACAGATAATAGATCATGCGTCTATTTAATCGTAAGCAAGACCAAGAGACGGAAATTAAAGATAAGCCAGTAAAATGTAAGAACTGCGGTATGCAATTTGAAAATAAGGATAGATGGAAGATTCATTCTAAGAAAGCTCATTCAGGAAAAGGCGAACGAAAGAAAAAAACTGGAGTATAATATAGATCATCAATAACTGATTCCATGGTCACGATCTGAAATCTTCGCAAGTTTTATTGTCATTCTAGGTAGTTTCAGAATATAGACACTATCAGACCGAGTAGACAGACGTATAAGACTAGATGCAGTTTTGACATGATATTCTGCATTGTCTTCATAGGAAATACCAACAGCCTATTCTGTCATCCTTTACAAATAAAATCCAGTCAACACTCTCCAATTCTATTACTAGACAAGCGTTCTGTGATTAGAAACTAGAGATAGCAGGTCGCTGTTAGCATTAACCCAGTGCATTAGTAACGATCTGTTCACTGAGCGGATTTTTGTCTACAGTGATACATAATGAGCTTTGCAATATATTTACAACATATGTCCTATGTTACTTTCAAGTTCACTTAGTCAAAATATGTTTCCTATATATGAAAAATATCGTGGCATAATCGATCGAGATATGCTAAATAAAAACAACGAAAGCCACAACCTATCTCCGGATTACTATATACGACAATGATAATCCCCAAGTATCCTTCCACCTCAATTTGCAGCGATGACAAACAACAAGCTGTGTTGCCTGACCATCGAGAAACTGATTCCTTTCTAGACTCAAGTACTCACAATTACACCGTGGACAGAAATATCGAGATTCATCCTGTTCCGGGTACCAATTATAGAGATACTCGTATGGCTCTTTTTCAATCAACACGTTACATTAATGCTAGCTAGTCACTATATTCACTATTCGAAGCAAATTATAATGCATATCGATAATTAATCTATTCCATAAAATACTTCACGAAACAACTTTTGTACAAAAACTACATAAGATGCTTTTAGGCATACCATAAATATAGCCGAGGAAAATGGTTATTAGAAATTTTAAGCCACTACCGAAGGGATGACCTTACCTTGGCAACTTTTGCAATGGTAATTGAACTCGAACCACATGAGCTTTCTGATACCTTTAACCATTAATATTGTATCGTCTAACCATAACATCATAAATTTGAGTTCTGCTCATACTTTTTGATTCTTGCATTTCAAAAAAATCAAAAAACCACCATGTTAAACTTATCGGATATCTACGGCAAATAAATCTAGAAAATATGATTCTAATTTATCAATATAGATGTTACGATAAGACCTAGGGTGTATCTGAAGTCTCCATTAGTATCTAGATAAAATGTTTGATTAAGCTAAGGGGCATCTTTACGTAATATTCTTGTTGTCTGATCTACTTTTCTTGTCTATCATATCGTTCAAAGTTGTATATATCTGCAGAAAATGTAACCCTTTATCGGTAGTTCTATAAGTCTGTCCTTGTTTAGAAAATTGTATCAATTCCCTGTCTAGTAGGAGAGAAAGATATTCTTTGAGTTGTTGATGGGAGAGAAATGCACCATACATTATCTTTGTCTTAAGGACGGTACCCTCACTGGCAACCTCCAGTATTCTTGCTATAATTTCAGTCCTTGTTCGGTACCTCATATCGAGATTGT
Source organism: Nitrososphaeraceae archaeon (assembly GCA_036557905.1). GTDB lineage: Archaea > Thermoproteota > Nitrososphaeria > Nitrososphaerales > Nitrososphaeraceae > JARBAU01. The sequence goes on from DATBGR010000002.1 coordinate 9,232, forward strand.
ATATCAAGTTAATACACCCAATACGCTAATAAAAAGTAGCGCATTTTTTATACTGAGCGTGCAGTGTATCCGTGGTGGAACCGGGCCGCACTATCTTATTGTACAGCCTTAATGTTGTATTTTTCAGCTGTACGATCTCTAACTAAGATGACCAGACACGACAGATTCGTGGGTTAGCATAAGTAGCCTTGGGATCGTCCTAGTAAAGTGCCCCTTAGACCTGTTCAAGATGCAATTCGAGTGTAATGTAGAACGATTTATTATCCAAAATGATTTCGATTTCAGTGGAACCAAAACAGGTAACAATGCTAGCAAAACTATTCCTTGTTTATTTGTGAATCATGATTATTCATGCTAATGTATAGTGACTAGATGTGATGAGCATACCTATCACTTATACCTCTCATTCATAAGACGAATAGCAATTAGTGCAATTAGTGTGGTTTCGATGCCTTCGTAAGGATATTCATAAATGGAATATTGAATATGTTTTGATTGTAGTGATCTTAGTCACAACGATTAGGGTCTAGAATTTATCTCTTGGATCATCTAGCTATAGAATATGACAGTTGACAGAATGATCCGTAAGCATAGTACAGGATAATATGTTACTGTAGAAGACTGATTGATCCCAAATCTGAAACTCATAGGATCAACGATGAATATGCATCTATCTACACTACCACAGCTTACTAATCAATTCATGGATTAATCCGTATAACTATTGATATGACCTGCAAACTACTAGCTAATAAGCTCTAAACTGTTCCCCCAACACATGCGAAGCTATTTTAAGCTCTAGAATTTCGTTTGTGCCTTCGTAAATAGTAATTGCCCTAGAATCCAAGAAATGTCTTGCCACCCGGTTGGTTTTTTTATATGCGATCGATCCGAAGATTTGAACAGCTCTGTTTGATGTTTTGAACGCAGCATTACTCGCAGCATGCTTTGCTATCGCCGAAAGGTTGTCGGCCTCAGCCCTCAATGAGGAATATTCTTTATTGTCCCTGGTCATATTCGATTGCCATCCATCATTCCTCTTCAAGCCCTCGACATAGTTTTGGAGTTTTTGCCGAACAAACGCTGCCCGATATACAAGCCATCGAGAACTTTCCATATTCAATGCTATTTTTGCAATATGATGCTGGATTAACTGCTTTTTTGCTAAAAAAGAACCATGTTGAACTCTGTTTTGAGCATGGAACACTGATTCATTCAGGCAATCCTTCATTACACCTATTGCACCGGCTGCAACACTAAGCCGCCCATCTATGAGTGCGCTGTAGGCGATACTTAGACCCTGACCCTTTTGACCAATTAAATTCTCTTTTGGAACTATGCAATTATGGAAAGAAATCTCGGCATTATTCACAGTTAACATTCCTATTTTATTCTTCATTTCCTTAATACGTAAGCCGCGAGAGTCAGTTTCGATTATAAATGCCGAAATATTTCTGCAGCTACTGGCAGTGCCCCCAACCTCCTTCGCGTAAGTGGTAAGTAAATTGGCAATACCACCGTTCCCAATCCAGTGCTTCTTTCCGTTTATGACAAAGTGATCTCCTTTATCTTCATAAGTGGTAGCAATTGAAGATGGATCGCTTCCAGCTTGAGGCTCTGTAAGTGCAAAAGCCATTATGTTCTTACCTGTAGTGGTGTAAGGCAAGTATCTCCGCTTTTGTTCTTGATTTCCCCATGTCTGCAGTATCAATTCACCAATAGAAATATGCGCAGAGAAAAAAGTCCTTAATGAATTCCCTTCCTCTCCCAATCTTTCTATTGCAAGGAGATAAGTAGGAATATCATACCCGAGGCCCCCATACTTCCTAGATATGGGACATCCTAGCATACCGGTTTTATTGAATTCAGAAATTATTGACTCGTTAAATCTTTCGTTCAAGTAGCATTCTTCTTCAAGCGGACGAATTATTTTGCATATTTTATCAACTTTATTTAAAAAAAGTTCTTGTTCCCTTGAGATTTCAAAATTCATAGTAGATAAGTTGGAATAATTTTGCATACGAATATTTGCTTATCAAGGATTCTTTATAAGTTTGCCAATGAGTGAGTCTTAATCAAGTGATTTGAGCCATACGTAGTCACGACTCACATAAAACAACATCGTCGCATTGTGAGGCATATTCAAACACTTCAATTTTGGACACCAATTCCTTTGATCCTATGCTCATGTTATGGATTAGGAATGTCAAAATCGGGTGTCATATTATCAACCTGGGTACGTTGATCGAAATGATCACTATTATATCGGTGTTATAAAAATGGCATAGGGTTTAAATAGTTTCGATATGAAACGACATTAAGTGAAAAAAGATGCCAGTCGCAATAATTCCAGATATTAGCGAACAACACTGTATAGGCTGCGCACTCTGCGTTGAGATTTGCACAGCTCTTGGTCCCGATGTTCTTAGAGTCAAACCTGTCGAAGGATGGAAGAGAGGAAAAGCCTTTGTATTTTATCCTGAGAGGTGTATATCTGATGGTGCCTGCATCGGAGTTTGTCCAACTAAGGCGATATTTTGGATGAGGCCGATGGACTATACACCAGGACAGCCAATTCCATTGAAGAAGAATGCAGTATTTGTCAAGGGCTGGGAAGAGGGCTAATTAGTTTAGCTTTCTAAAGGCCTATATCCCTTTTTTTGATAAAAAATTCCTTACGCTGGTTAATGAATACTTCGTAATTATGATGGTACGTTCACTTGTATGCTCTGACGCGAATTAAAGATTGTAAGACCTGCTTATTTTAGAGATGCAACCTCGGTATCAATATTATTGCTACCTCATCAAGAATTACGGTGACATTTGAGATGCGAATCAATTCATGATACCTATTGAATAATGGATTTTACCTAACTTGCAAAATTTTATCACACATCTTAGATATTATGATTTCTGAATAAGGTATTTTGTAGAACGTTATTAGGCGAATTTGTAAGGATTCAAGATAGAAAATTATATGCTAAATTTACAAAATAGCTCATAATAGGATTGAAGAATAAAATATGTTCGCGATATCTTAATTTAGACAATTAATAATAACTCTTTACGATGCAGCTTATAAATAAGCTGGAAATAAAATCAAAGGAAAAAATCAAAGAATTTCTTAATAAACAACTTGTTGGTAGAATAGCTTCTATCGATAGAAATGGTTATCCCCAAATTATACCTATGAACTTCGTGTATTTAGATTCCAACAATACCATGGGAAATATGTGCGGAGTAGCAGGTGATGATTGTGTGTATATTCACTCATATCGTTATGGAGAAAAGCTCGACAATATTCGAATGAACTCAAGGGTTGGGTTTGAAGTAGATCAACACATATGTTTTTTGCCCTCTTATTATTTTCATCCTCATGACGCATCACAGGCAGACACGCTCTATATCAGTGTAGTCCTAAAGGGAAAAGCAGAAATTATCGAAGACAATGAAGAGAAGGCATTTGCATTGAACAAATTAATGCAAAAATACCAAAATAGGGAAAGATATCAAAAGCTTGATCCATTAATGCCGTCCGTGCGTGAAGTAGCTGTTATTAGGATATCCCCAAACGAAATTCGCGGCAAATATAAAATAGGTCAACAATGGTCACCATCCTATAGGTTGAAGATTGCCAGGTTCATCATTAATAGGGAGAACAGGCATAGAGCAGAAGAGATTTTGAATATTATGAGAATTGAATTATTATCTGATGGTAAACTCAAAATAATTGAAGAGCCTCTAATGTAGTAATACTAATCTATTGAAACAATCTTGCATTTTATCAGGAATTCGCTTGATCCCATCATTTATTTATGCCCACAAATCTGAAATGCGAACATGAAATATCCTACGATCTTGCCAGATCTCCTATAACGGTAGAAATTATTTGTATCTTTTGGCATTAGTTCATTTTTTAGCTGCAGAGCATCAGGTTTGGATAATTGAATCATTGAAAGCTGGTTATTCAACAAATCCTTCCAGGGAATTTCAGGAGATATATCCTTAATACTTACATTCATCATGACTATTCTTGCGGGAATTTCCGTATCTACAATGACAGAATACTCATAATCATCTGCTTCTCCAAATGGATCAGATACAGTGTATGGATCAATTTGTACTAATTGTCTAATCTTAGCTCTAAAAGAATAGGATAATGCGTTCATTATTGCAATATCAATCGTAGATAATTTCTTTACCTCTTCGATTGTAGGGGGCTTAAGTGGTGTAATTAACACAGTGTGTAATAATTAAGATCATTATATAATTTGATCTACAATAAAATTCTGATTTTTAGCTTAGTATTTTTCTCTACCTAAAGAGTAACCAAACCGCAATTAGTAAGTGTAGTGTATTCTAATTTGAAATTATTAAAGCCTTAATCACAACTTCATATTACCAAATTGGATGGATATACTTGTACCTGAGGTAGATCTATGTATGGCCACCAGGATAATAAGAAAAAACAATGTCATTAACAACACCCTAATTAATGATACACGTAGATTTCAATGAATACGCATAAGATACTCAATTTTGAAAAGATTTCAGAGCACAGATTATTCATTTTGGAGTAGATTCACTAGGTACTAAATTCATGAGCATATTTGGTAAGTAAAGTGAGGATTCGAATAATTAGGAGGTTTAATTGACTATCATGAAGAGAATTTTATTTAGGTATGTATTGCAATTAAGGTATACTTCATGATCGAGATAA
>DATBGR010000003.1:0-3648 GCA_036557905.1 Nitrososphaeraceae archaeon
TCCAGAGAGGATTTCAGGGCGAAGTAATAACATACTCGAGGCTATGTTAGCACCATTAGAGTATCCCACTGCAATCAAACTATTCATATCAAAACCATACATATTTGAAGCATCTTTCACAAAATTTGCCAATTCATTAGTACGAAATTTTAAATCCTCTACATCAAACACACCTTCAGCCAGCCTGCGAAAGAACCTAGGTGTCGTACCGTTTTCTAATACCTTTCCCCTTGGACTTAGTATTGCTGTTGACTGGTCTAACTCATAAGCAAGGGGAATTAGATCCTCTTCATTTCCTCCAGTGCCATGAAGCAAAAGCAATGTCCTAAAAGATTTTTTTTCTCTTGTTCTTTGAGCGTTCGGTGTTTTATTCATGACATCGGAATCTGTGGGATGAATAAAACGATGTATAAAACCTAATTGAGTACTGTTATTGCCTTTCATTTTAGTTTGATGTATGTCCCTTAGACAGATTTACTCTAGGCAGCACCGTTTCCAGATCCTTGCGTACTGATTCCAACCATTTAGGTAGCATCAGGTGTGTTCCAAGTTCTTCTACTTTCTCATCTATGGTAAATCCAGGAGGATTTGTAGCTATTTCAAAAAGTATACCGCCAGGTTCGCGGAAGTATACTGAGTGGAAATAAGTTCGATCGATTACGGGTGTTGCATTCAAGCCGGACCTGATTACCTTGCTGCGTAATAGTAGTTGTTGTTCATCTGTTGGTGTACGCCATGCTACATGATGTACTGTCCCAATACCAACAAACCCAGGTTGTGTATATGGTAGACAAAGCAGATCAACTATGTTTGAGCCTTGGTAGACTCCTTCATCTTTATTTTCAATAACTTGGTAACGAAAACGATTTCCATCTTGACCTGTAAGCCGAAAGCCCAAATCATCGGTCAAAACACTGGCTGTGCGCTCATATCCTTCTTCACATAATGTCACAGAATAAAAACCTCTTATAGCGTGCTCAATAGGAATAGGACCTTCCTTCCATGCACCTAGAGTTGATTGCTCTGCAGAAATATTGGATACAAGCTCTAACTCCAGTCCGTCAGGATCAGAAATGGTTAATACCTCTTCACTCTCATCAAATCGTTTTATTGGACCTTGGAATTGAATTTTTTGATCTCTAAATCGATCCGTCCAATATTTTATCGAATTTACAGGAATCAAGAATGACGTAGCGATCACTTGTCCGGTTCCCCTTCGTCCCTTAGGGGCATCTGCCCACGGGAAGAAAGTAAGGATTGTTCCAGGACGTCCTGTCTCATCACCATAATAAAGATGATATGTTGTAGGATCGTCAAAATTTATTGTTAACTTAACTAATCTAAGCCCCAATATTTGGGTATAGAAATCGATATTCTTTTGTGGACTACTTGCTATGGCAGTAACATGATGTATCCCTAGAACATCTTTTTGATTTTCTATCTTATTGCTGTCTTTACTACTATGGAGATTTTGTGGTTTCTGACTCATCTTATTCCCCTATCTTTAGGCTCATAGATGTCACATTTCTACCATGCGCAACAAACACAACTCTTTGCACAATACCACATCATCAGCATTTCTATTATACATATCGCTGTAAATTGCGGCTTCACCAACGCAAGAACTTCCTATACGTTGTACCACAGATTTGTAGAGTTCTGGTCTGCCTATTCTAGCCGTAGGTCAAGTTTTAACATGATGTATTTTTAAACATGATGTATTCTTCTTGCCAAAAAGTGAGGTTTAACAAATATACAAGATTAGATGTGTGAGATTCGTATTAACATATTTGCTTAATAAATGATAGACGCAGTGAAGACAATAATAAAGGTAAAGATATTATCAACTTGGGAAATGAAGTGATGACTGACGTAAATGATTTTTGCATTAGCTATTTCGACTGACGGTGGTAATTAGGATTAAATAGGGGTTAACTGAGATTTAGAAGTAATCCAAATCTTAATGATGTTGCAGGTTGGTTGGGGGGATATTGTTTGGTCAAAGTTCGAAATAAAATGTATGCGGAATTTCCAAGTAGACTGGGAGTAAAAATCAAGGTATATCTAGTTAAGACGATTCACTGTGAAGAGTCTGAAATCTTAGGTATATTCTCTACGATGGAACAGGCAAAACAACTGATACGAGACAAATGGAGTAAAAAGATCCGATCCTTCGATTATATACGGTATCACGATGCTGTAATGGCGATAGAAGCATTTGAACTAGATAATCCAGAGGCTAGAGAGCAAATAGAATTTGATTATGGATACGACGAACAATTACTGGAAAAAAAGAACGCTGAATATTGGATGAGAACAAGAACGCAAAATGCGATATCTCATATCGAAGAACATTGACATCATTATTATAGTGGCTTGTTGATGGACTAGAAAAAAATGAAAAGCAAGCTAAAGACTGAAATTCTAGAAAAATATCTTCTAGAATTCACTCACTAAATCAGACAACATAATGATTACATAATGGCCTTTCTAGAAGATTAGAAACTAATCCATATCTAGTAGAATAAGTTGATACTTGATACATTATCGATAAGTATTAACTGAATATTAACAAGATTCGAAATAATTGTAAGGACATATTTAGTATTACTGACTACGTACTTACAAGGTCGATGTCTTTACTAATATTGGAACACGAAATATATGTGCTAAGTTACTCTGCTTACGGCTATAATTATGTTATATTTCCCTATGCAAGCCTAATCTATTCGTTAGGCAGATCTAGGATGGTGATAATAAGTCAGGTAGTGGGTGACCGCGGTATACTGCACTTGCAGCTGTGAATTTAATTATAGAATAAATTACGATACCTGCAGTAATAATATACATCTAACTCATTTTGAAGAACATATGGGCTTATTATATCTGATTATTGCAATTGTAACGAATTTGAAAAAGGCAGTAGATTACACTGATATTCGATACTACAAGCCTGAAGACGATCGATTTCACGCAGTAAAAAAGCAAAATTGGTATATCAGGTCATAGACTCATGACGGCCAATTGCCAGTTTGGAGACCTTCAAGTATTGCCTAGGCGGTCATAGATACTAAATAAATGAGGAAAGGAATCTGAAAGGCGACTTAACTACTCATTTTCCTTTTGTTGCATTAAGGATAAATTCTGCAATCTATACCGGATGTTCTACATACGATGCATGACTGGTATTGAGAGACAGAATAGTGGCATTCATTTTTTGAGCGAAAGTGCCGGCGGCAATCCCTTGAACTGTTCTAATGTAGCCTGCAGTGGAGACACTTTGGGATCTTTTCGATTAGTCTGATTGGTAGTGTAACTATCCCAGAACCACATCATAGCTTTGCGCGTTAGCCAATAGACTTCTTGATATTTCAGATAAGCTGACGTATCATAATTGGCGTTAGTAACCGGATAAAAAAGGACTTGGACCTTAATCGATGGACGTTGGCGTTCCTGGGCAGGTAAAGTGAAATCCGCAGCCATATTACCACCTACGCTAACTCAAACAACTGCTGAAGGCGAAGAGTCAACGTGCAGTAAATTCTTAAGACGACTTACTAATCGTAACTACATATTAATATACCAATCTTCACCTATATACCCAGGAAATGTCAGAAGATGCAGTAGTCAATTGGGAATCCATAATCC
>DATBGR010000004.1:0-27925 GCA_036557905.1 Nitrososphaeraceae archaeon
TATAATTGCAGCGTGTTTATTCCTTCTCGTCGCCCAATAAGTCAGGTCCAATAACATTGCCGAAGGTATCCAGACAGGTACTGTAACGAAGTCGTATGGGTAGCCTAATGCAAACCAGGCGCCTTTTGCAACCCACGTATATATCGTCATTATGGTTGCGTAATAAGTAGCCGTACCTGGCACGCCTGTAAACAGCATATAGTATATTGCCCCCACCACAAGCATTGTCGATTGAGAGATAGAAAATACCACGAATGAAGTCCATGCCCAGTCAGTGTAGAAGATATAGTCCCCAGCGTTAATAGTCAATAGTGTGCTGTTCACAGCTACTACTACTATAAACAGATAGTGCGTTGTGCGTCGAAGCCAGACCATTAGTAACGTACTTCTGGTAGGTAGTATATAAAATTTATGAGTATCAAGATGATTATTACGAAAGTATATTAGAATTTGCAGCTAGATAATCATTGTCTGATTGTGTTAAACTCAAAGAAAAATTACCGATAAATAAGTTGGCAGCTTGAGTGCCAGTCAAGATAAGAATTTACGACGTCAGTATGAATATCCAAGTTTTTCGTGAGTAATCTTCCATATAAAGAAGAATCCTAAAGCTTCAATCACGGTCAAGACTGACAAAGCATACAAGCCGCTAGGTAAAGGATATGCCCATGGATATATTGTGATACCTACGTACACACCTCCGGCAGTCGCCACCCAACAAAGTGCAAATCCCAGGACATATATGCCACTCATATTTTCGACTCTGCGTCCTATCATCTTCTCGATATCGTCTCTACTTTCGCCTCTTCTTCCACCTGTGCCCCATCCCTTCGGTAATGTCATTTGATCTACTAATCAGACAATACCTTTTTAAATTTTGCTATTACGCCTTTGACCACACAAAACGCATCTATTGACAAAGTAATACATCACTCAAATTAGTAGCACATCGAGAAAAGATTCAATTCTAAGATCGGGCGATTTACTTACCTAAATATGCTCTGCTCAAATCAGTTTAGATATAGTAAGTGTCTAGTATATTCAAGTAAAAATATGTCCATGCGTATATAGATTCACAATCAAACTTCATAGCTCAATTATTCATGCCAAAATGTCTCAAATCAGATATATCTAATCTAAGACATGGATAAACCAGTTTCGAATGGTTTATCTAATTCGATCCAAAATGGAAATATTTCATAAATGATGCATTATAGAATAGATTACGCATAAAAGCTAAAAAGCTGGACAGCAAAATATATATCCTTGAGTCTTCTGGTATCGCTAGATACAAAGGCATGATTAAATGCAAGACGTATATCGTGACGTCTCTCGTTGCAGCAACAGTGTTGTCTACAATACTTGCTTACTTTCCTATGGCACATGCCCACGGAGTTCAAGCCCAGTTACAGAGCAGATTCGTAAGAATAGGCGATGAATCATTTTCGACTCAAACTATGAAAACAGGTGATACGCTGACCGTTACTGGAACACTTCAGAGCTTAGTTAATCGACCATTGAGGGCATGGCTGTCCCTATTTAGCGACTCAACAAACGCCGGAACAAGATGGGAGTTTATCTCCAGAGATCCTCCAGGAAACATATTTGACATACCCGCGGGAGCAAGCATTCCATACTCAATAACAGTAAAGGCATTAGAACCTGGTACCTACCACGTTCACACACAATTGAATATTGAACACATCGGTCCAGGTCTAGGTCCTGGTCAAACCGTACAGGTAACAGGTCCTGTAATACTAAAGCCTGTTCCATGGGGCAATGTTGCTTACCAAGTGATTATAATCGGCGCTGGATTAGGTGTAACCTTCGCTACTCGACCCTGGCAAGTCATCTGACAACCATACCTTCCTAACTTTTTATTTTCACATTCTTTAGATAGTTAGTTCACTACTACGTCAAATTGATAATCTAGACTCACCCAGGATAATTCGATTTCAACCTCGTGAAATCACGAATCAATTTCTTTACGATCGTTCATATATTTCCTAAGTGCGTTAGGTATTTCAATCGTGCCTCTACCAGTCTGATAATTTTCCATTATTGCAACCATGCATCGCTCTGTTGCAATTAAGGTGCTATTCAATGTATGAACAAGTCTTGTTTCTTCATTAGGTTTATCTCGGAACCGAATTTGAAGTGCTCTAGCTTGGTAATCTATACAATTGGAACATGAGACTATCTCACGATACGCGCTTTGGCCTGGCATCCATGCTTCAAGGTCAAAGGTTTTAGCGGATGTCTTACCTAAATCACCAGAACAGAGTAACATAGTCCGAGTTGGGATTCCTAACTCTTCATAGAAATCCTCAGTAAGTGATAACATGATATCATGTTGCTTTTCTGAATCCTCTGGGCGCGAGTAAACGAATTGTTCGACCTTTTCAAATTGATGAACTCGGAATATTCCTTTCATGTCCTTACCATGTGCCCCAGCTTCCTTCCTGAAGCAAGGACTAACTGCTCCGTACTTTATCGGAAGATTATTGCCTTCCAAGATCTCATTCATATGCATTGAGGCCAATGCATGTTCAGATGTAGCTATCATGAAAAGATCTTCTTCTTCAATCTTATAGATCACCTGTTCGAAATCTCCTAGCATCACTGCGCCCTCCATAGCCTCTTTTCGAATCATATAGGGGGGTTGTAACAGTGTGTAAGATTTACTTGACAGGAAATCAAGAGCCATACGTATTAACGCTTGCTTCAACAGGACTAGACTATTTTTCAGGAAATAAAATCTGGCGCCTGCAATTTTGGCTGCCCTTTCTAAGTCAATCAGGTGAAGCGATGTACCTAGATCAACATGGTCTTTAGGTCTAAAATTTGAATGCCGTATAGATCCATTAGATCTCATGAGCACGTTGTCCAATTCAGATTTTCCAAAAGGTGTTGAAGGTAATACTAAATTTGGCAATAACATCATTAATCGCTTAAATTTCATATCAAGATCGTTTTTTTCCTCTTCCAATTTATTGAGTTTGTCATTAATTTCCTTTATCACATTTTTCAGTTCGACTGTATCATCATCCATCTTCCTTTTCGTCGAGATCTGAGTCGCTATCACATTTTTCCTATGTCTGAATGCATCAACCTTGACATTAACGTCTCTCCTTCTTGAATCTAGTTGTAATAATTCCTGCAAAGGAAATTGTAAATTCCTACTGTCGATCATTTCCTTTAATAATTTTGGGTTGCGTAAAAGCTTAGTATCAAGCATCGACAACAACCTGTTTTGCCATTATAATGTGCCTGAGAATTTCGTCTATCGTACTCATAATGATGCAAATTTCTTTCCTACATACGATGTCGAATATTAGGCAACTATGCTTGTTATACATTGTTACCACTAATCCTTCAGGACAGTCGATATTATCTGGAATTAATGAATTCATAATTGCAGATAACTCTGATTTTGATTCAAAGTCAAGCTCCACATGGATATGAGTTTCAACATTAGGCTTCAAATTTTGTATCCCTAATCCTTGATCTAATTGATACCATAAAATCATCAAGGTTCATTAATGGAATCTCGCATGTAGCTGAATTTTGTCGCCCCCAGGCAACACCACTTCCCATCGATTCAGAGCAGCTTTTCATGAGATCCCCAAGTACGGGTGGAAATTTGGATCTGAAACCTCTGATCATACTGAACTTGTAACGTGAATTGTCTCTAGTGATTGTTCTTACCAATAAAACTTTGTTGTTCAATGTTAGACAGCCGACCAGAAATGAACACACTGAATCAATCATGGTGTCATGTACAGCTCCCTCTCCAACAACAAATAAGCACTCTCCATAGTCGTTAAAACGCCATTTTTCTGAAAAAATTCTAGTTATTATCTCCTGCAGGGTTGCCTTGTAGTCCGAGAAAATTCTCTCACCTTCTTCCAATATGGCATTTCTGTCACCCATGCAAATTCCTACGCCTATTCCGCCCTTATTAGCAGATCCACAAGCTTTGAGCAATTCAACATATTGTCTTGCGTCTCGAACTGAAGTTTGTGGATCCTCCCTTAGGCTGTAAATTGATCCTGTTAGATCATCTGCCACTGGCAGTGTGGTGCTGACGTTTGTTGCTATGAATTTTATAATCGCTTCAGCCAAGATACCCCGTTCTTCATGATCTAAATCTGAAAGTCTACGCCACTGTCCATTCAAATTTCTCACTTGAAGCCCAGAACTCTTTATCAGTGAATATGAATTTTCATAGTTCCAAGTCAAGCCGTCTATATAAGGGCTCAGATTAGAAGCTATAGCTTCATGGATTGGCATTGCTTCTCCAGTTAACAGCAAACCTGACTTAACTGAAAGAGCCCCTATTGACACCGATGACATCGCTATTTCAGAATTTAGTCCTAGAAGCGATTTTTTTTCACCGACATCTTGTTTTTCTGCTAACGCGGACACAACTGCAAGAGTAGAGAGATCTTTATTCTTATTGCTAGCTTCTAGAGCAAGGAGATAGACAAGTCCTCCTGATGAAATCTCCCTCTCACCGTCAACTCCATAACTTGCTAAACTATCACTTTGGTCTTCAGGAAGATTTTCCTCAGCCCCATCTACGATACTTTTACGATCTAAAAGGAGCCATTTACTCCCAAGTGAAGTGCGCAATTTAGTAGCTGTAATATTGCCAAGATCCATGATTATGAACAGATCGTTACCTGATGATTCAAGATCGGCTAAAATCTCTGGAGTTAACTCGCTAACAGTACGGATAGAGCATCTGCCGCCAAGTCTAAATATGTAGACGGAAGCAATGCCACTGGAACACATTCCATCAGCATTCAAAGAGCTAACAAGAGCAATACTTTTCTCATTTTCAACTGCAGATTCTATCCTCTCGTTAAATTGTGCTAATCTATCATAAAGGTTCTTCTTACCCATACCAATTTGTTATTCTAGTTGTGCAATAACAGTTGCATACTTCCAATTTTTTTGAAGTTTCCCGTTTTCCTTGTAGTATCTTGAGAGTCTGTGTATTTTGGACTCTATCAATTCGAGAGAGCGAACATTTCTATGATCTGTATTATGAGATCTGAGATGCTTTTGAAGGCCTAAGGCTTTTTTCACTAACTGATCCAAGTCTTCAGGCATTTCGCGCGATATACCGTTATCATTTAGAATTTTTGTAACAGATTTGCCTATGATTGGTTTAGCCAAAGGGATGCCATGTTGATCACGTAAACGAACCCCTATTTCGCTAGTAGACAGTCCTTCTTTTGATAGTTGAAGAATCAGAGACGATACCTGAGCATAATCTTGCGTTAGCCAATTAGGGACATTTATAGAAACTGGGCGAACACTATGAGACTTTCCATGAGTATGTGCATGCATTCTTGACATGATTCGTTCAGAACCAATGTTATCTCTTAAACGTTACTTAAGTCTATCTGTCCGTCCTCGGCTATGTTAACTTAACCTCGATCCATAGCAAAGAATGTCATAGATCTTGTTCTATTCATATCCATATGAACACATAGGACAAATAATTTCAGCCAATTCCAGATATGCTGCCTATTACAATCTGGCTTTCTACAAGGAAAATCGTCGTCGAAATATTTGGTCCTGTCCATGACATATTGAATGAACAGTTCCATCATGTTTTCCAATTCAGTACCATAAATATGATGCGGTCACCATAACCATTTACAACACCTGCATATTACCAACGTGTACCACCTGTAAAAATGGTTTTCATACCATACTTATGTCTTAACTGCTTGAAGATCTGATAACACACAAAAATCGTCCTTTCCCCTTGATGGGGATGCATCATCAAAGACATCCATGTCAGGCTCGTATGATTTCCATATCCAATATTTCCAGACCATCTATTTTGACTAGAGTTTTGTCAACAAATATCTGTGTGATTTTATGCCTATCCATTCTGAATCTATCAGCCAAGAAGGCATATTTCTGAATTCATTTCCATATGATTGCATGACTCCTTTTTATCATGAATGATGACAAACATTTGGCTGCTAACCTAAAGCTTCTGCAACTAAAATAATGGCCAAACCATAACTATCTACAGCCGGCTTGTTCTGGTTATATTCACAAATTAAAACTAGGACATGTCCAGCTATACAGACTACCTTAAGTTAACAGAACCCGTCCAAGTACACAAAAGTTAAATAATCGAGTCATGTCGTAATATGTTATATGAACAAGCCTACTATAGCGGCTGTTGCAATTGCTGCAGCGCTGGCTATTTCTGTGTTTGCTTTGCCATCGATTGAGATCGTTAAAGCTCAATACGGTTCAGCAACAGGTGGCAATATCGAGGAACAGTTAAAATTGGCGCGAGAAAAAATAAACAATGCGAAGAGTGCTGGAGCTTATGGGTCAGGTACACCTATGCTTGGAGCTAACGTTAATGAAACTGTAATATTCATAGTTGTTCTTGCGGTGATATTTGGTGGAGTTGCAGGGGCATTCTTCCTGATGGGCAGGAGCAAAAAAAGAGAAGTAGCAAGGTGACTGAGTTAACCCTTTTTATATTTTGTTTTTTGCCTTGACTTATGGTATTTGTTAATATGGTATTAATTCAATGGTATTAATTAGAATTATATATCAATATTTTTGTTGAATGATCGTTTTACTTAATACTTAATACGAGATCAATGATATTCTATCTTTTAAATTCCAGGACAATACAGCTTGTCGTCCAAATGAATGGACAGAAAAACTGGAAGACAATATCTTCATTGTTACAATATTTAGTGTAATTCGCTGTAAACAACAATGCATGATTTTGTAAACAATGAGATTGCGACTAATGAAATCGTGAAACACTGGCTACTTCAAGGTCGTAAACATAACCAAAATGTATATATCGAAGACCTTATTTGCTCTATATGATAATGAGCGCTATCCTAGGCATTGTGGCAATGGTAAGTTACGCATTCGAAAACTTGATGAAGCAGATTGGACCTGCTTATGACCCACTGTTCTACGATGTAATGGTCTACATCTTTGGGACAATGCTGTTCGCAGTATTTTTGCTGAGTGTTATTGCATTTTGGTTGAGGAGAAAGGGTCTCGGTGGAGGTGCCGCTAAGGAAAAATGGACTCAGGAACTCGAAAGATACTTTGAACGTGAACAGATTGGCTTAATCCCTGACGAGAAGCACCATTGGTGATATAATAGAACCAAATCTGTCGCCTAAATTTCTTTTTCTCTATCCGCTGTTAATTAAGGAAGTATCATTTGAACGTAGTCTCCTTATAACATTTTTGACTATCCATTTGCCTATTGCTTCTGGGTAGCATATTAAAGCATCAGTCCAACAAACTGCACAGGACTTTACTGAAAGTTGCAGACGACCAACATCGAGGTAAATCAGCTGACTGCTTTAAGGTAACTGGAGAAAAGATATCTTGGAATATAAATAATAGCAGCTTTCGCTGAACGGACGTGTCAACTATTTCGCGGTCCTAAAATCTTCTCAATCTTTTATCCTTCAAGCGGCCTGGATTAAGTCTCAATTCATGAATCAAGGACAACAACATCGTTTTATCGTGGGGAAGTGTCCCACCTATTGAATAGACGTTTGACGCATGATTTGCTCTAAACATTATTGGATACTTAGAATTGATCCCGCTTATTAGAATGTCCAATTCCTTCAGTATTTCCAAATCATCTAATGGCTCAAATTGATTGGAATACTTGTCCATGAATTCATCATAAACGCCTTGTTCCAAACTTAAAGTCAATGCCGCCAAATAGTTAGGAGAAATTTCGCTTACTATCCTTGCAGTATCGACTATGTGTTGCATAGAATATGTCCTACCGCCAATTCCTAGAATAATCATGCACGATAGAGTAAATCCATGATCCTTTGCTTTCTTGCAGCTTTGAATTATTTGACTTTGGGAAGCTCCCTTCGTGATCCTTCTTAAAACGAGATCATTGCCGCTCTCAATACCGACATAGAGCATAGACAACCCCGCCTCTCGAAGTAATTGTAATTCGGTGTCCTTTTTCTGTAGAATATTTCTAGGCATTGCATAACACGAAACCCTTTCGAGATTCTTGAATTTCAGGAATAGATACTCCAAAATTTGTAATAAAACTGGCGTTTGAAGATTGAGCGCATCTCCGTCTGCCAAAAATATGCGCCCTGTACGTGGCTGCTCTGTCGCAACCAGATCTATCTCAGATTTTAATTCATTCAAGGATCGTTCAATGTACTTTTTTGTTCTGTACATATTACAGAATGAGCACTTGTTGTAAGAACATCCAATTGTAACTTGAAAAATCACCGAATTGGCTTCAGACGGTGGCCTGTACAATGGATAATCATAAACGATTTGCATATACCAGATAGTCACGCATTTGGCTATTAAAATGTGTTTGAGATTCTGGTCCGCTATGCGTAGGAAATCAATGATAAAGTGGACAGTGCAGCGATTGATAATTTATTACGACAAGGTGTTTAGATAATTAGGTCAGTTCGTCGCGAGGTCTTCATAGTTTTCCACTCAGATTGGAGCAGCGAATATTACGTCATCCCATTATGACTAGCTTAATTAGGATATATAGATATATCGGAATTTTAATTCAGCATTGACAGATACAGTTGAATTTAGATGATTCGTTATAATTCAGTTCATAGCTCGGTTGACTGATCTATGACGATGTATGCAATTCGTCCATATTCATTTCATAGCATGTAGAACATATCCACAATATAGAATTTGGAATTACTCTCGACTCATTGGCCCTGAATGACAACGTTCCTCTGCATTCAGCTCTTCTGCACGGTATAGTTATATTTCGTGATCCAGGCATACCAATTATTCTTATTTGTCTTACCTTATCTAGAGAGTGCTCAATAAAATGTTTTACGCTTCGTGGTATTTATCAATTCATCAATACATTTTGAAGACGACTAAAGAGCCTGAAGTTCTCAAATAAGACATTAAAAACCACAAATTGAATATACTACGAGAGTTTATGCGTATTGTCCTATTTTTGAATAGACATTTTCCCTTATTAATCCCAAATTTGCTGGATTTTTCATAATCTTCAGTCTCGACGTCATGGGTAAACCTATATAGCTTTTTTTGTACATGATAGATGGATCAAATTGAACAAAAAGGCAGTCGTCTTTGCCTGCGTAGGTGCAGCGATTGTTGTGATTTCAGTTATGCTCTTAATGTCCATACTCTCCTTAGCTACTAAAAATTTTGCACTCGATGTGGATCCGATCAAAGATAACCAAAACCTCTTTAATACGGCAAGGGTGACGGTTACAAATACTGGTAAATCAACCCTGAATCACATCAGGGTAATATACGATGACAAGTCAACAGAAAATATTAATTCTCTATCTCCTGGTGAGAAGATAATGCTTTCACCTCCGAATAACTCGTCATTAGAGTCAGTAACTGTAATTGCGGATCATGGATTAAAGGTTACCAAGTCGTATAGGAGCCCATTAAAAATACCAGGTATGATGGGTTCCTAAAACATCCTATCTCCAATTTGTATTCGAAGGAACACTTCAATATTATTTAATAGTTGTTTAAAAATCATTGTAAAAAAAATTGAGTCTATGTCCGCGATTAGCCAAATCAACTAATCAGAAATATCGATATGATTCAATTCGATTTACTTTAGTTCGTAGTTAACTGGAATGCTCGATATAGGATTGGCCATTAGTCTCTGCCACGGAATTAAGCAGGGGATGATGACGTAGGATATGATCTACAATCACTTAAAGTTGAGTTGCTTAACCTATGACGAAGGCTTAAAATGGATACATAGCAAATACGCATTGAAAAGCCACATAATTATACTAGTTTGTCAAAGCAATAACTAATTTTATTAGACTTAGAGATATCTTCTTAACTTTTGGTGTCCATAAAATAAGGTGTAGCTAAAATGTTAGATAGATGTGTAAATCGGACACATTCAGGAGTTATAAAACTCCATGTTCTCAATGAGAAGGATCTGACACTACAGGACTTGTCCCCAAGATGGCAAAGCCGTTTGAAAGAAAGAAAATCCTTGCCATTTCCACTTTCAATTGAATGGTTCAAGTGGTATGCTGAGATCAGAAATTCATCGAAATGCGTAGTGGGTGAAGCATACGGGTACTCTTCCTCCTACTTGAATACATGCAAGCAATGCAATAAGATATGCGTGAAATTCATGAACTACTTTATGATTCATTCACATTCTGGATTAGAAAAAAATGCTACTTTGTTTGTGCGACATTGGAATGAAGAACATGCAAAAGTAGAGAACTAAATTATGCGGAAGGTGGTACAAGGAATTGTCAACTGCGCTGTGGTAGCAAATTTACGCAGAAAAAATTCCGGTCTATAACACAAAGGTACCAGTGCTTCGATTATAGACTGATAATATTGTGACAAAAGGCAACCATCTAATGTGCATAAAGAATATCGAAAGAGTTGGATTTTATTGATTACTAGTACTTTCGTTTTAGGTTTAAGTTTGTCTTTGAAATATCTTCATTAAAAGAGATCTTATCCTGCTTACTCCAGGAATTGAAAAGCTTTTCGCAATAATAGTTGGGCAGTTAAGCTTGTCCAACATTGAAATAAAGTGTTGATTATTGAAAACATCGTATCTTCCAATGTTAGCCCCTGTAATTAATAGATCAGCTTGAGAGGCGTTTATAGCAGAGAGTAGCAATCTTGCAAACTGCTGACTATTAGTTTCTGTCGCTTTTGATAAATAAATTTCGTTAAATTCTACTCCTATCTGCTCCAGATATTGTCTATGTTGGTCTCGTTCTGTTAAAAGATCTTTTATCTCATCATTTTTGAAATCAGGTGTTTTTCCAATTGCAGTATTAAATTGTTCCTCGCCAAGATGGTTTAGATTTTCTTTGCTATTCTTGGCATCTCTATGGTTCTGGCTTTCCTCTCGCTTTTCTACGGATAGCACACTCACTTTGAATTTACCAGAGTGCTCCAACCAGCTAGCGGTTTTCAATACAATATCAGAGTGGTTCTCGCTGTCATACAAGACGACCAAGTTTCTCTTAGTTGCAGGGGAAGATATCGCACTCCGTGCAGGTTCTATCTCGAGAGATCCAGGTAGGTGTTCCTCTGGTTGCGGCTCGATAGTCCGAGGTTCCTCCAAGACAAGGTCTTCATCGCTGGTCCCACCTGTTAGTATGGCCAAAACATTGCATGTTACTAGTGTTTGAAGAGCTTTATTGTTGCGATAGGTTTCAAAGTCGGTTATCATCAAATCGATTCTTTGCTCCTCAATCGTCGCCAATATCGCTTCTGTTGCATCGTGGGATATCCTTACTAGATAATGGTTTAGGATGTTCTCTTTTTCTATCATATTTTCCAACGGTTCGAAAGCTCGCCTTGCGGACTCTGTAAATGCTACTCCCGCGGAAAGTGGGGTCTGATGTGGAACTGTAATGGTCCGCAAGATATTGATTTCGCCGGAGTTCTCTTTGGCTACTCTTATGGCATACTTTATCAGCCTATCGGGGTTCTCAGGAGTGTAAGGGATCAGAATCCGAAAGTCTCTCCGAGTAAGATCTCCTTCGCTAGTAATTAGTGGTGCATAGTGATCTATCTCTCGTCTGAAAGTGTAAATTCTGTACAAGAAAAAACCTACACCGATCCACAATAAACTTATCACCCAACTCATCGGTTGTGTAACTAGCAGATAAATTGCTAGGCCTAGTTTAAGAAATACACCTACAATTGGTATCACTGGAAAGAAGGGAGTTTTGAATCCATAGTCTAACTTATCCCCATACATTTTTCTAATTGTGATTACTGAAATATTGACTTGGGTAAAGAGCAACAAGAAAATAACACCAGAAGCAACTGCAATTTGTGTGAGTGGAAGTGAATAAGCCATTATAGCCATTATCACTCCTGAAATTATCGTCGCGATATACGGCGTTTTGAATTTACTATGTATAGTGCTCAGCTGATGCGGAAGATTATAATGCCTACCCATTGCGAACGCAACTCTTGAAGAGGAGTATGTTGTCGCATTCAAAGCGGCCAGACTGGAGACGATGCCACCAGCTAGAATAATGAAAGAGCCATAAGGCAAGAACAGCTGTGCAGCTTTCATTATACCAAGATCTCCACTTTCACCTATGAACTGCCATGGAGTTTTACCTTGAATATTTTTGTCAAATATTGCTCCGACTGAGACAAAGGCAACTAAACAGTAAAGCAATACTACAAGTGTCAGCGAGATGAATATAGCTCTTGGAATGTTTTTTTTAGGATTTTTCACTTCTTCACCAGTCTGGACAATAATTTCATACCCTTCAAATGCGATAAATGTCAGACCCATAGCGGCAACTATCCCTCCTATCCCATTTGGTGCAAAGTTGGAAGTGAAATTCGTATACCAATCAGGATTCCCGTGTATAGTAAATATACCAGCGCCTATAAGCGCAAAGATTGTCCCAAGTTGTATAATGGTAATAACTATACCAGCTTTTCCCGCTTCAGAAACACCTTTGACATTAATGTATGTAAACGCAGCAATTGACAAGACAGCTATAAGTTTGTCTATAGGTATAAAGCCAAAAAGTGGTTCATTCCCAACTATGCCTAACATCTTTAATAAGCTGTACTGAAATGAACCGTATCCTACTGCGTATAAGCTACCAGCTACTATATGAGCAAACCAGGCCATCCATCCACTTATAAAGGCATTAGGTCTTGGTAGACCCTCTCTTACCCACAAATATCCACCTCCTGCTTCAGGCATAGCCGAGCCCAATTCTGCATAACCCATTGCTGTGAAGAGGGTGATAATTCCATTGATAACAAAAGCTAATATTACCGCACTTCCGGCAAGCCCAATGGCAGGACCAACTAGCACAAATATTGCTCCACCAATCATCCCGGCTATACCTATCATTATGACATCCATCAATCCCAATGTGCGAACTAAACGATGTTCTTGTGGATTTCGAGATGTAGAGGAGCTATCGTCATCGCCGGTATAACGACGGAAAGCCAATAGTACCTTTACTCAATTTAGTTGTAATCTATTAAACGTTTTGTATTCATAAACAGGTAATAAAAGCTGAAATAATTGTATAATTAATTTGATGACAACGAAATATTTAGCTTGATTTTATTAAAAGTAAATCTAATTTCCTTACAGTAATTAGTGATTTCATAAATATCAGCGAATTCTGATCAAGAATGTGGAATTGTGCATTAATTCAACCGATATACTGCCAAGGTTCGTTGACCATTTGTAACGAAATAGATCTGAATGGTATTTCCGCATATCCGTAAACATTCTTATAACAATCACTCTCTAATTCATCTTATTTATGAGTTTGTTGGGCTATACTATGGTCTCTGTTGACAGGAATATACAATGTGAAAAATAATTGAGAAAATGTCTTGATTGTGGCATAGTTATAAATAGGTCAGAAAGCGATCAATCAGAACTATGTGATTTGTGCGCAGGTATACGTAAGCGTGCATTCTGGGCCTCATTTATGATGTTTATGAAGAATTAAAGTTAATTGTTTGGTTATAGGTTAAGCACTTGACAGTATCATGGAATTTATATTTTATTAACGGAGATAAGATTGAATTGAAAATTAATTATTCAATCGAGCTGCTTTGCATATATACACTGTAGTAGATTAATATAATATAATAGCCGCATTCTTCAGAAAATCTTCAGTGAGGTAAACTATTCATCTTCGAAACAATGTCGTTCTGTATCAGTGATATCGATATAAATTTAAATTAAGGCCCTAGTATTCGTTATCAATTAAGGCCATATCATTTCTGAAGTCTAAGAAACTTTCAGATAATCACTCGAATCAAAGTCGTGTGATAGAATACTATTAAGCATGACCATCACTCCGTCAATTAATATAAAGAATTTCAATAGAGGCATTCTCATCTAATAAAATGAGATATGGAAGCTATCCTGGTTAATCCCATATTTTCTCATGAAAAGTGAATTTCTTATTCATTAAGAAATTATTGGCCGATGCAAGAGCGACTGCGAAAATTAATGAGAACCCGAATTGAATGCCCGATTGTACAAAAATGTAAAGTAGACCAAGCTGAAGAGCTGCACCCAATGCACTAATCGAAGCAAAGAGTCCATATTGACTCAGAGTTGATCCAAGCTGAAATTGCTTGTCTTCAAAAGTCCAAATTTTATTTAAAATAAAGTTAGTTGTTACTGAAATTGCTATTCCCACAGTCGTCGCATGGATGTACCACATATTTGTTATAGAATTTGAAAGAACATAGGATATCAAGAAGTTTATTGCAAGACCACTAGCTCCTACAGTATAAAATCTGCCGACTTTTGAAAGGAATCGAACTGAATTACGCTTTTCAGAGCCTGATTTTTGTTTGAGCCGAGATTTCTGGCCGTAGCGGTACAATCGCCAAACAGATCTCACATAATCAAGAACGACAGAGACGTCGAGTTTGCTTGTCCCCGATTTTCTATCGACAAATGTGTAAGGAATTTCTTTGACCCTTATTCCCTTTACTTTTACCAATATTTCTAACAAAATTTTGTAGCCCATGCTATCAATATTTACGTTTTCCATAACATTCCGAGATATTGCAAAGAAGCCTGAAATAGGATCACTAATATTCCCTATCTTCAGACTGTGTTGGGCAATTTTTACTGCACTAGTACTAAGAAGACGCCTTTTGTATGGCCATCCTTTAATCGAACTTCCAAGCATATAACGCGAAGCTACTACAATCGAACCTGGATCTCGGATTAGTTCACTTATCAATATGGGGATAGTTTCTGGAGGATGAGAAAAATCGGCATCCATAATTAGGATGTATTTTCCAGTTGAGGAGGAAATACCGTTGAGGATAGCAGGGATTAAACCGAATTTGTTCTTTCTATGTACTACCCTCAATCGAAATATCCCACTTTCAAAGTCATCTATAACGATGTTCTCAAAATTATCTGAAGAACCTAAGTGCGAGCGACCAGAGGATCCAGAATTCTCAAAATTTTGAATATAATCCTCAACTATAGTACCGGTACCATCTGGCGAATTGTCATCAACAATTATAACTTCTGCATTGATATTGTCTGGAAGATTGCATCTAACTGCATCAATCAAATTCAAAATATTTTCACATTCGTTATAAGTAGGAATAATGATTGAAAGGTCAATTTCTTTTAGCCTTGAGATTAACTCTCCTCCGTGGAACATGTTAATGAATAATCATACCATAATTTATTCCATTTATTAATATTTGTAGGGAAATATCAATCGAATCTTCAAAAACTCAAAAGTAACCAATCTAGGATGAGTTTTCGAATCTTAACACAAAAGATAGGTAGTTCATAAGAAGATACTTTGGAGTTTATCGTAACGCATAACTCCGAACTCCGCTCCTTTATACCAGAATCATGCATATCGATTAAATCAAAGCAGCAAAAACGATCAAGCGTAGATGATCTGTGAACTTTCCTCAATTAGATATGATACTTACTAAATGCATTTAGTTTGTTTCGCTTATATACGTTTGAGGTTCAAACGTAGCTTGCCTCGCCAAAAAACCAGTTCCTACAAATCAGAACTACAATAAAATCCAGTATATGTACATTCTAGAGAACTCGGTAGAAACAAGATCCTGCATAAAGGAATATATCGTCATGCCAGTCTCATTTAATATGCGAGCTTTCACATTGACTTAATATCAAAATGTAAAGGAACGAATAGATATCTCAAGTCAGCAATTATTTCACTCCTGCTTCCATGTGCTGAGATAATAGGAGCATCAGATTGTTCTGCACATAACTATAGCTCAGAATTAGTTATAGAGTTAAGCTTTCAGAACATCTGGTGACTTTCATTCTGCACCCAGTAATCCCAAGAGATCGAATTCTTCGGAGGGTTTTGATTTTATTTCAGCAATAGATATCAAATGCCCATCAGGGTCTTTAACTATAGCGTGTTTGCCGAATGATTCATTTTTAGGCTCCTTGAAAAACTCGACACTATTTTCTTTTAATATTTTTGCAGTCGAATCTAAATCACTAACCATAAAACCCACCAAAGTCGCCATTCCAGTCTTTATCTCTTTATGGGTAGACTTATCCGTGCCTTTTTTTATAGGATGGAGAGCCAGTGTGGTTTCTCTGTTAAAAAATTCTACCCAATCAGCAGATTTAGTCTTAACTGGAAGTCCAAGAACATCTTTGTAGAACTTGACAGACCTGT
This sequence comes from Nitrososphaeraceae archaeon, assembly GCA_036557905.1. Lineage (GTDB taxonomy): Archaea > Thermoproteota > Nitrososphaeria > Nitrososphaerales > Nitrososphaeraceae > JARBAU01. The sequence goes on from DATBGR010000004.1 coordinate 16,236, forward strand.
CAATATCCGATACTAACAAAATTACTGTACCCACCTTTGTAAATAGCAAGTCAGTACGAGTTCCTTCACTCATTATCCCCTTACACGACCACTAATTGCATTGTAAACACGCCTAAGTTAAGAATGTTCCTATTGTAGCAGATTGGTGAGCTTGACGATTCCAGATAACAGTTGTTATTCAATCGACAGTTCAACCAACGTTAATTCGGTCATGAAATACTTTCAGGCCACGATCAACCAGAGATATGCAGTTTAATGTCCAAATTGGTAATAGAAAAGATCCGCTGTTTAAAGCTGTGGAATAGTACGATTTAGGGCGCTAATTCTGCTGAGTTGGGAAGAATTTCTTTGTCTCTCCCATGGTCAACACTTCTACTGTAGCTACTCTGACTACGACTGGTAGATCGTACATGGCTTTCCCAATTGCCAAGCAGCTTCTCTGCGGTAGTGTCTTTACTATAGATCTAATAGTGTCATTGTCTGCAAGAGACACTTTCGAAATCTTGTCTAAATCGTTGTCGTTAGTAAAATTAAACAGAAAGATATTATCGACTTGTCTATAGATTCCGTCATCAATTGCATCAGGCTGGTTAGTAATAAAAGTCGCATAGATTCCAAAATGTCTCATTCTTGTAATAATATCATCCCAGTAAGTATCTTGAACGTACAGATGTGCCTCTTCTGCAAATAAAAAAACTGGTGGAATTTGAGCCTTTTCTAACAGCTCTACAAGTTTGCCCAGTGTTAATTCTACTATCATTCGCCTTATAATTGGTGAGTCCTCTGCCATGTTAATTATTATTGCAGCACCAGTGTTCATCCTGGATAGCATATCCTCAAATTTTAAACTGCCGCTCTTGTGGTCAGAAAACAATCTAGATGTTTGGATCGTGTGAAATCTAGAAATCAACGCCTCCCGCACAAATTCGTTAATGTTCCAAGTATTAATCGCGTTCTCAATACTAGTCAAATTCAATGACTTTTTACTCTCAAGGTGATCCCATATCCGCATAAATTCCCTTAATGAAGCTGCAGGCATATCGAGCGCATTTTTCAACAGATTAAAGATGGTTGCCTTACCACAATAGTCTAAGGAGAAACTCAGGGCATCTCCCACCTCGACTCGTATGACTCTATTGGAAATATTCGATGGGGACCCATCTTTATTATAAGCTATTCCTTGATATTCGTCATTCAAGTCAAATACAATTACGTAGCCTCCATGTTCTAACAATGTCTTCACAAGTATTTTGGAAAGATGTGATTTACCACACTCTTTTCTTCCAGTGATAACATTCAGTTTGCCATCGAGATCTTCTGCATAAATCGTTATTGTTTCATTTGCTATACCTCCTGTTCCCAAGGTAATAGGATAATTTCCAAATCTATCTACGAGAGCATGAAGTTCAGAAATTTTCAGAAGACTCACCTTAGAATTTACGCGTGAAGGGAGACCGCCGCTCTCAGTGGTAAGGACTCCGTTACCATCTATATATCCTCTTATCTTTGTGTGATAAATTCGCGCATCTCTTAGTAAATTGGAAATTACTCCTATATTTAGAGGATCATGAATACACTCCGAGCTTGATGCCGCCGCTATTTCTTCTCTTATCATATCCTCAATGAGGGATTGGGATGGAAGGTATTCTTCATCGAATACCTGGACTATCAGTTTGATGCCTGAACTCTCGTCTTTGATTAGAAGATACTCGCCTTTAGATACAGACTCATCTTTCATGGCCAACATTAAAAATCCATTATTACTCTTTGATAATATTCTCATTTTCACATAGTTCCTAGCAATTTCCTCCGAATGTCAATATCTTGAATAGCCTGAAGTTTGTACGTACTTAGGAGATGACTCCTAAGGCACTCGATTTCTGTCGAATTGAATATTGAAATATGATGAGCTAATCTTAATGATTCCGGATAACCAAGACTTGAAGAATCATTGCCGAGTAACTTACCGAAGGCAAGACTTATTTTTTCATCCGGATCGATTATGTCTGTTCGGAGTATCGGACTGCAATTGTCTCCAAATTTGACGAGCATATTCTTGCCGAACGAATTTTTAATTATCTTATTCATGTATCCATCCAAGTCCATGTAGGCGGGGGATTCACATTCCTTTAGACAAGAGATAATGCTCTCAAAGTCAGTATTTGTCTCTTTAGCTATGGCTATTAGTGTATTTCTGTTAACGCCGCACCATTCTATTATGTTCTTAATACTGTACGGACTACTTTCTAGAACTGAAGCATTAATCGATCCGTCTACAAGCATTATCGAATCGTGGATTACTTTGGCTAGCTCATACTGAATCGACCTCTCAGTCCTTACTCTAATTAGTCTTTTGGCTGATTCATGGTCCGACAAGACAATATTGGAGAGACAGTTATCCAAGTTGGCCTCTCTCACCGTATTTTCAGTAACATAGAAAATTATTGGCCCCACTTTATAATGGTGTAGAGGAGTATTCTTCGAAGCAACAACAATGCCACATTTTGCAGCATATATACGGCCATCCTCTGTCTCACCGAGCCTCACACTACTTGAATCAATAGCGTAGATACTTTTCTTAATTCGTATTGGTTTGAGTATTGTTATTGTTGGTGCACAATAAGGATTATATCTGTTAGTTTGCTTAACTACCGATCGAATGTTGGTTCTCTCATCAAACAATATACTCTGGCCTTTGCGAAGCTTTTTTACTCCTGACGAAAAACAATGTTCAGTAGCACTTTTAGATAACACCCCTATTTCAAATCCGCAGCAAGAGTCGTTACATACAATATTGCTCATGATGGTCAAGAGTATGGTGTAGAGGTACCTAATTAATATTGCGCAACATGAACAATATGCTTCGAAACCGGTACTCTCACTACAATATTAGATGTGGAAAATATTTAGGTCAAATTATGAAATGATTGATGAAGATCTTCCTATACAATCGCAACAGGAAGATGTCCAAATTCGCCTTAGGCGAGGCGACTGGGAGATAGAAATCACGTGTGGCAAGGACAAGATTAAAGACGTAGTGCGAGACGTGCTTTTTGGAATTGACATATCAATTGGTTCGAATGAGCTTGCAGCTAAAATAGAAGATATGATATCAGAAATAGCAATATTAAAATCAAGAGTAGCGGCAATTTCTGAAAATCTGGGCTCGGAGATTTATTTAGGGCGTCCCGGCGAAGCTAAGCCAACAGGAGCAACATGCAGAGGAATAATCTGGCAGCTATGCCATGAAGGATATTTTGAATTAGAAAAAACCTTGGGCCAAGTTCATGAAGAGTTATCCAGACGAGGCTACAATTATGATAGGACTGCCGTGTCCCATTCATTAACTGATATGGTTCGAGAGGGAAACTTGAGACGAATAGGGACGGTACGAAGCTATCGCTATGTTCAAAAGGGCAAATTGGCGCAGACTTCGGAAAACTTGACCGAAAATTCATGAGTTAGTTTTGTAATCAGCCCGGCAGGTGCATTTGACCATTACAAAGATTTTTGCTGAGCCAATGCTACAATCCATACAAAAGGAAATTTAAGACATGTTCTTTTCAATATATTACACATCAAAGGCACCTCTCGAAGCCAACAAGTGGGTTGCTAGAAAATCTGAACTATTGTATATCTGTAGAATTGTTTTTTGATTAATTGTCATTTCAATATTTTGAATTGTCCCTGTTAAGAAACCATTTAGATTTGATTGGGTTTACTTTCTGTATCTGAATGTATATGTAACAGTGAAAGGACAGTGAAAGGATCAGATATGTTGCAGTTCCTCCATCCGGCATTTGATTCTGATTCAATTGCCTATATCCTTTGTATCGGGCCGGCTTCAATCTCTATGCAACTGGACTAGGAATAGTTAATATTTAGACATAGTTACTAAATATTGGTATATCTCATTGAGCTCTGAATTATTGCATATTGGAATAGATGATACAGATTCACTAAATGGGAGATGTACTACGCATATTGCATACAAGATTGTCAGTCATATATTACAAAACAGATTAGGTGACTTTGTGGATTATCCCCTGCTAATTAGACTGAATCCTAATGTACCTTGGAAAACTAGGGGAAATGGTGCCGTTTGTCTGCGGTTGAGTTCCGACAAATATACGAGAATAGTTGATCATGTCACGAAGTACGTGGAGGACGAATCTGCCTTGGATTCAGGGGCAAATCCTGGTGTAGCAATTTTAGCTGGTAAAGTCGTCCCTGAAATCGTCCAAGAGTTCGGAAGAAGAGCCATGTACGATATCCTTAGTCTAGAGAAGGCCAAAAGGATTGTACAAAAATTTGCCAATATGGAATATTTTCTATGCGGAAATGGTCAAGGACTGATAGGTGCATTGGCAGCAATTGGAACGCAACTATGGGGAGACCATACATTTGAAGCAATTGCCTATAGACGGATAGAAAATTGTAATGCTACTCGAAAAATAGATCCATCAAATGTCATACGCTGTAGCAACGAAACCTTTCCTAATACTTTTAACAATTATGACTTTACCCATGACAGGGTGCTCGTAGCTCCTCATGGACCAGATCCTGTGTTCTGTGGCATAAGAGGAGAAAACCCTGAAATCGTCGTAACTGCACTAAACATGATAAAGCCCGAAGAAGAATTGGATGGATACATGGTCTTCAGATCTAATCAAGGAACTAATATGCATCTTCTAAACGAATTAGATTTTGGGGAAATTAAGCCTCACATGTCAGGTTTCTCAGTTTGCAGAATAAGCAAAAATCCAGCTATTATCCCTGGTGGACATGTCATATTTGAAGTCGAAGATGATTGTGGTGACAGTATTGCTGCCGCAGTCTATGAGCCCACAGGGATCACATATATTGCTTCAAGGTTGAAAATTGGAGACATTGTGGAAATAGGGTTTGGAGTAAGGGAAGCAACACTCAAACATCAGATGGTACTAAATGTAGAATATCTTTTCCTCCTTCGACTCGAACAGACTTTTAGTTTATTGAATCCTGTATGCGAAGGTTGCAAGAAGAGAATGAAATCAGAAGGAACAAATAAGGGCTTCCAATGCGAGTCGTGTGGTTCTAGGAATAGAAGAGGGCAGAAAATTCGTATTGCTGAAGAGAGATACCTGAAACTCGGACTTTACATTCCATCTCCAAGAAGTCATAGGCATTTAACAAAACCTTCTCACAGATACGATCTAACGAAATCGCTTCTAACAAATATGCCAACAACGAAATTAAATGGATCTTGGATTTGCTCATTATAGAATGACTAAAAGAATTAAGGACAGAGTACACATAGGTAGATTCGAGAGTTTGATTATATCCGATAAGATTGGAAAATGCTCCACAATACCGCGAGTAATAAATTGCATCTTATCATAAATGCTGACCCAAAGTATTGATCGTCAAACACAAAATTAAAAGGCTGATTTTTATTTTTGCCACCAAATTACATTTAGTAAATTTTACGGGTATTTTGGATTGATATCGTTATAGGTAGTTCGAATATTTCTTAAGTTGTGAGCAAATCTAATTATTAGAAAAATTTAAACTCTGACTTATGTTTATGAGATATGAGATATCATTACATATTTGTGGCTTAGATTATGTTAATAATGATAAATCATGATCAATCTCTATAATTCCATCGCATTTATTAATCCGACACAGAGATCATTTTCTCAACTCCATAAATAATATTTAAGATAGTATAACACTCTCAACCTTTAGCTTTTTAAAAATATGGCATTTCCTGGTGGAAATTAGGTTGTCGAATGTTAAGTATAAATTACATCAAAATCTTAACCTCACGTCAAGGGCTTTTACACGATCAATTATGCATCAATGTATAATCGACAGCTGTATCACACTATTCCCAGCTGACGGCATTAGTATCACTGGATACAAGATACAAACGCCATTAGTCTTCCATGCAGAATTCCGCCATATAGGATACAAATGTATTATAATGTTCAAACACAAAATTTGCCCCATCATTGATTTTTATCAAATTAGGCCCGGTTTGATTTGGAATAAATCAAAAGCCCTGTCTCCTACAATAATATTAGTCAGACATATTATTTCAACATTGTTCAATAAAATAGGTCCAAGATCCATGATAAACCAATGGTCACTCCAGAAATATTTTGTTCTGTTAAAAATGGAATCGTATCAATTAACACTGTTTCTTTCTAATTGAAAGAACAAAATTAAAAAACAATATTGTTTATGCCTTAGCATAGAAACCTGATTTGCGCTCGTATATTTGACCATTCTGCATTGCTTTCTTTATGTATGTCCTTGCCTCGTCTTCAGTAAATTTGGTCGTTCGAATCAATTCTTCAATAAAATTCCGTTCACTCACTTCGTTTCGATCTTGCCCAGAAAGGGCATTGAATACTTCTATGAATATCTTCAATTTGGAAACCTCGCTATGTGGTTTCCCATGAAGTACACCTAAATCTACCCTTCCAGTATTGACGTCAATTCCCGCTGTTTCTAGCATTCGCTGAACAAGATATATTGCCCGCTCGGCATCTTCAACTTCTACTCTCTCCCTTAATAACAATCTAGCACGGGCTGTAGAAAGCCTCACTAACCCTTCTAGCTGGCGAGGTGTTACGGTTATCATACCTTCAGATTCCACGTTTCGCATTTTCATATAGTAATTCCGAATTATATCGATTGCTTCACTAGTCAAGGTAGGCTCTACCTGTTTGGAATAAGAAAGATATTTACTAAAAAGGTCTATATCAATGGCCGATTGGGCCGCACGCTGAGAATCTCGATGTATTTCAAGTATGTGACTCGCAATCCGACTATCCCTCTCTTGTTCTGGGGAGTCTCTAACCACATATATAAGATCAAATCTTGTCAAGAGGGGGATTGGCAAATTCACATTTTCAGTGATATTTTTGAAGGGATCATATTTACCATACATAGGATTTGCTGCAGATAGAATTGAGGTCCGAGCATTAAGTGTGGCAACAATACCGCCTTTGGCCACGGAGCATGTTTGCTGTTCCATGACCTCATGTAATGCCGAACGGTCTTCTGGCCGTATTTTGTCGAACTCATCAATGCACACTAATCCTTGATCAGCCAAAACTACTGCACCTGCTTCTAGCATCATAATGCCAGATTTGTCTCGAATAACTGCAGCCGTCAAGCCAGCAGCGGTCGAACCTCTCCCGGACGTGTAAAGCCCTCTGGGTCCAATTTTTGCAGCAAACTTTAGCATTTCTGACTTAGCTGTTCCAGGGTCGCCAACCAAAAATACATTGATATCGCCTCTTCTAGATGATCCGTCTGCAAGCTTCTTTGTCACAGATCCTACGATCAGCAGCAGTATTGCTTCCTTGATCACCTCATGACCATACACATGAGGAGCAAATGATGCGATGAGTTTGTCATACGCGTCGGGTTTACTGGCAATGGAGAGTATTTGTTTCTCGTCAGTGCTACTGATGGCGATCCGTTCAATGCTTCTAGTTTCTTTGTTACCAGCTCTCCCGCCTAAATATTCAATATTGTTGCCCTCCATCCTTAGCCTAAATAAATTAGTCTTCAGTTGCTGCGATACCTGATCTTGCTCTATCCTAACTATGCCCGTGAGCATGATTCTATCTCCAGGACGGCATTGATCTACCAAATCACCCATCACGGTTACCTCAATGTAGTGAGGCAGTTGACCAGCAGGTAGATCTTCTGGAAGTTCTTGAAGGCGAACCATTTGAAAATCAGTAAAAACACTATTTTCTGGATCCATTTCCAATTCTCTTTCACCACAGTTGACACACTTTGCTGGCTTCTTCAAAAGGAGGCCTTTCAATATAGCTTCGACAATTGTATTGCAACTGGCACAGCGATACCCAATTTTTCTAGCAAGGGGTTTGACTTCTGATGATCTTACCACCATGCCAGAAACACCTATTAGTTTGTCAATCACTTCAGCACTTATGTCCCTTAGACCCTTCTGAACGGTATAATTGCCAATTCTTACTCTGAGCTTGTCACGAATCTCTGATGCGTAATCTGTATGGATTTCACTTAAGATTGATAAAACGGCCTGATTAAATCCCGAGAATATTTCATCTGGGTTATGTGTAATCTGCTTTGCAAAATCAGGACTATATATATCGAAATCTATGTAATCTATAATAATCGATGTCGAATTTAACGACATCATATTATTAATTCTATCAAAATACTTGTAATTGCCATCTCTATCTTTGAAAGATCGTAAAAATTTTTCTAGATCATTCGCCAGTGCTGAAGCCGTCTGCTGCTCAGCCATACTTATCTAACACCGACTCTTTAAATAAGTCTGAAGCTTGGTGCATCATAACATAAAGCTCATATTCTTCAATGGATAGCTTGTCCTTTAGATCAGGGGATAGTGGAGAAGCAGCTGCAAGTTTCGCAATTTTTTCGAGTCTTGAGGCAATGAAGGAATTAAGTGAAACACAAAATCTTTCTCGATCAATTTCTTTAGAATCCTCGAGGTGATCCTTCATTCGTATATAAAAGTCAGGATCAATGCCTGATAAGTCGTGAGGTCTAGCTATCCGCTCGCGATTCAACGATCTGGAAACATACGAAGATACATCAATATCTTGAATATCGACCATTCCTTTTCTATACAACACCTTGGCGAGCCATCTAGGAATCATTGAAATGTCACCATCCTTTGCATCAATATGCAACCCCACCACATCTAACTTAAGATCATGTCTAAATGTAACCCGAATCTCTTCCAACATAAACTGAATAAAATATACAAGTTGACTAGAGAAAACATTTTTCACTGGTAGAGGATGATAGTCAATCAACAATTCTATGATATCGAATGCTTTCGTTATATCCTTTATTGTATTTTTCGTTGACTTTCAAGTTAATTGCTTTCATTGATAGTTCAAGAATCATACACCATTGAAATATCTCAAATACCGACGTTGAACATCGGTATTATTCTCTAGTTGTATTTGATAGCTACATGTGAGACCCTACCTTTAACTTTCCTTAAAATAACGAATAGATGCATCGATCTAGTATCTACTAAGTGCCAACACGCAATCCTAATATGCCGTCAGATTTCAATTCAGTGAATCAGACTCATGTCGACATTAAACAATTCTCTTCGAAATATTATGTGGGTCGAGAAATATCGCCCACAGGATTTGGAACAAATTGCTAACCAAAACGAGATAACTGATGGAATTTCTAACCTTCTCAAGAATCCTGAAGCTATTCCGCATCTGCTGTTTGCCGGACCGCCAGGAGTCGGCAAAACAACAGCTGCCTTGTGCATCGCAAGACGATTACTTGGTGAAGATTGGCGAAAGGATACTCTGGAACTGAACGCATCAGACGAAAGAGGAATCAAAATGGTCAGAGAAAGAGTCAAATCATTCGCAGCAGTCATCAAACTAGTTACAGGTACATCGAACGAACATAAAATGTATCGATTGATTATCCTAGACGAAGCCGACGAAATGACTCCTGAGGCTCAGACAGCGTTAAGAAGAATTATTGAAGACAGTTCTAAAACAACTAGATTTATAATAATATGCAATTATTTATCTCAGGTTATTGATCCACTTCAGAGTAGGTGCGTAATTTTTAGATTTACGAGATTGACAGAAAAACATGTTGTTGACCATATGAAGTTAATATGTAAGAATGAAGGGATAAGTGTCGAGGAAAAGGCGCTATCAAGAATATACGAAATCACCTTGGGTGATCTTCGATTGTCAATCAACATTCTACAGGCCTCCGCTGCAACTAAACACGTCTCAATCTCAACTATACATTCTGCAATGGGTATGTCAGGCAGGGCCAGAGTATCGGAAATTATCAGACTGGCTATTTCAGGCAAATTTAATGAATCTAGAATTAAGTTGATGGAATTAACTACAGTTTATGGTATGTCGCATGGTGAATTCTTAAAGTATGCATATCAAGAAGTGTATTCCATGAAGTTACCCAATCCAAACAAAGTTGCCGTCTTGATGGCCGAGTATGATTTTCGTCTAGCAGCTGGAGCACATCCTGATCTTCAGTTAACTGCTTTTTTGGCACAGCTGGCCATCATTGGTTCTAACCAACAATAAACACTTCCTAGCGTCGATCTTTTTATACTCAACAATTCCGCCTGGTAAAAGAAATGATTAGTATCTATCACCCTCATGAGAAAGGGTAATCCGACGAACAACATAGGTCTAGATAGATAATCTATAGAGCTCTCTGGAAATTTGAGTTTAATACCTTGGTTCAATGTATGAGGTTAGTTGGTGGATCATTTTTTATTACAGTAAACTTGGGTAAGTAAAAAGTATCCAATTAAAGTCCATGTTCAAGATTGGATAGCATCTAGTGAATGTCTCAATGACCACTAAGGATCATTCACACCATAGTTGTATTTGCTAACTTTTTTATGAAGCCCGGTGCTAACATTCTTTGGACGTATACAAGACTTTTACAGTTGGTTTTCCTATGGAATCAAAGGTTACCTCATTTTATACATTAGGAGCACAGATTAAAAAAGGAATTTGATTCTATATAGCACTAATGCTCTTCATTTTAATTGGCTTATTATCTGCTTGATTTTTTGCACGCTTGGTAAAAATTGAAAACCTTATATCATAATCTCTTTTTATAGCACACCATGAAACGAATAGAGGCAATTATCCCACATGAGAAGACAACTGAGTTGAACGAGGCTTTGAAAGGGGCTGGGATTGGAGGTTGTACTATATTGGAAGCAAAAGGTCGAGGAAAAGGTGAGAAGGCGGTTGTCCAATCGGATAGAGGAACAGCAAGATATTTATCAGATTACTCAGTAAGAGCTAATTTTGTCATAATTGTTGGCGACTCAGAAGTCGATAAAGTTATCAATACGATATTGGGAGCAGTCAGCACGGGATCAACTGGTGATGGCAAGATCTTTATATCGGCGGTAAATGATGCCATCGACATTGGAACAAAGAAACAAGGAGAAACGGCAGTGGTGTAGTGATTTGATAGAGCATTATACCCACGAACCGAGTTAACAAGTCGCTATATGGCGATGACTGCGTTAGATAGATAGAATAGCAGCAGTGAACCAAATTCAAAATTCCAGTTAGAGTAAATGTCCAACTGAAAATACGATCTGCAAAAGAGTAATCTGTTCAAAGTTCCATTAATTTCAACAAGGTAGAAACCCACCGTTCGGCGAGTCTTTGTTAGAATGGCTTTAATATATATGCAATTATTGACGTGGGACCTGCAATAGAACCAAGTTAATTAATCTAACCTGTATACTACAGCTAGCGTGCGGCATCTGATTTCGGTATAATTGAGCTGTGCGGGCCCGGAGGGCTTCGATCCCTCGCCCTGCGGTTCCGAAGACCGCCACGATGTCCTGACTACGCTACGAGCCCAATTATGATTGATCAAGTGGTAGTCTTAAATCTATTCTTCAAGTAAATGCTTGTAGTAGTAGGTACAATCAGTATAATAATACCTCAGGAATCTGCCATAGTGTTAGCCTTCGCTGCTCGTGTATACGTGAACTATAGTTTCTCATTTCTACAAAATTGTATTTTTTAATTCGTGATATAATCCATCCATGTTGTCATATAGGTATATCGTAAGATCAACCCCAATGTTATTGGACATAACCATTTATCTCGGTTCAATTGCTTGTA
>DATBGR010000005.1:0-6677 GCA_036557905.1 Nitrososphaeraceae archaeon
TTGCCTTGTTCATAAACTAGTGCATTAGGGGAGTCCCCATTGGTAGGAGGAATGCGAGGGAACTAGAGAACGTAATCCCAGCAAGAAACGGTAATGGAGGCCAATGATTTAATGCAGCCATGCTTGCAATAACGGGTATGAATATAGCAGCTGTTGCTGTATTTGACATAGTATTACCTATGATCATTGTAATAGAAACGATAAGAATTACTATTACTGGGAAGGGCAGAATACTTAATGCGGATAATTTGGTCCCCAGATAGTCAGCAAGGCCCGATGTTGTAAACGCCAATGAAAGTGAAAGTCCTGCACCTAGGATAAATAAAACACCAAGCGGGACTTTTCTCACATCTGGCCAGTTCAGAAATTTTTCAGTTCTATTTTTTTTGGAATCACAAATAATGATACGCCACCAAAAATTGCAATAACTGCAGTTTCAAGATATGAATCACCACCAGCCCAATCTGGAGCTGTGAACATTAAGATTAAAACTAATAGCAAAATGATCAATGAAGCTTTCTGCTCCGTTGTCATTTTTCCTAACTTTTCTTTTTCAGTGACAATTATCTTCCTGATGAGCGCTTCATCCATTTGTTCTTTTCTTACTTTACTTGTGAAATATATTATAGATATTATCAACATTGTAATTGTCAGTGGAGTAGCTATTGAAGACCAGGCACCGAATGTAATAGTTTTGCCGAATAGCTCGTTTACTATTTCTGCATACATTAGATTAGGAGGAGATGCAATGAGGGTTGTAATACTCCCAATTGAAGAGGAGAATGCAACCCCTAGTAAAAGTGTGACTTTAAACTTTGTACTAAATTTAATACCGTTATCAGATAGCAAGGATAAAATGGCGAAAACCATTGGGATAATCAAAATAGCTACCGTAGTGCTCATAATAACCGTGGAAATTAAAGCCGTACAGATCATAAAACCAAGTATTATTCTCTTGGGAGAATATCCGAAAATGCTAATGATCCCAAACGCAATTTTTCGTTGTAAACCGGATTTTTCAACTGCAAGAACCACAAGAAACATCCCTAATAGAAGAATAATTATTGGGCTCATGTATTCTGCTCCCACAGCTCGTAGTGATAAGACTCCTGTTATAGGAAACAGAGCCAGAGGTAATAAAGCAGTTGCATAAATACTAATAGCTTCAGTGACCCACCATACGACAAGCCAAAGTGTTATACCAGCCACTAGTTTACCTTTATCTGGTAAACCCTCTGGAGTAGGACTAACAAAAAGGATGAAGAACAAAACTGGACCCAAGATAAGTCCGATTAACTTAGTTTTGCTTACTTTCGTAGATTGAGATGAACGGCTGTTCTGCATCCATTCTAGAATTATTTGACTGTAATATATAAGTGAATAATACATGCAAATCAGAAACAAACAATACGGCAAAGACCAAACCGACTCAGTTAATATCTGGAGTAAGTATAAGGAAGATAATGCAAATAAATATTTGAACTGTGATAGAAATTTTGGCTGAACTTTAAAACTGCAATTCTAGACTCGATTGAATTCTCATTTGAATCCCCACGGGACCAAACTTTGAGTCAAATATGATTCACATATCTGTCTGGCATACATCTATATTGACCCTGGATCGTCACGATGTGGATTTTTTAGTTGCCATTCTCCTAATGAATACACGTATCAGAAACTTGAAGTAATGCTGGAAGATGGACAAATGCCTTGTTTCGAATATACACAAAAGATCTAAACGCGGAGTAACTAGAATCAGAAAAGAGCATCAAGAATATCCTAATAAAAGATTTGACGAGGCAATGGAAGAAAACCTACCCACAGTCATTAAGATGCGCGAGGTGCCTAAAGATGTCTAGAAAACTTGTTAACCGAGAAGTCTGCAGATTGATTGCCCAAACTAATGGCGCTATAACAACGATCAATGAGTCAAATTATAAAGTTAAATCGAAATCTAGTGACAACACTTATACTGTTACTGCAACTCACTCAGGTTGGACTTGTTCATGTCCAGATTATGCGCGCCACAATGCCAAGTGCAAGCATGTATACTCAGTTGAATTTTGTCGCTACAGGAACAAGATATAAACACCATTGGCTAGTTATCAGCTGGTGTTACATCCTTCCATGTCCATGACTACTTGTTTTGCCAGTACATAAAAAGGACAAAAAGGTATGTTGCTCAGTTGTGACGTAAACTAGCAGATGGTGTTGAAGTTAAGTGTCGCGCACCAGGTATACTACTATATGCTAATATACACAGTTCTGTCATAGATGAGCTAATCTCTTCTATAATATTTCTCATTTCAGTAATAGGTGGAATGAAACCTGTCTTATTACTGCCGAATTCTATAGTAAAACTGTAGACTTTGCTATCATTTTTCTGTTTTATGTGTCTACCGTATGCATAATCATCGGAGCAAGCAGATGTAGCATATAGTCCCACAGATTGTTCCACTTTGTAGGGCTGACCACGAACCATTGTTAGGGCCCCATTCATCATATTAGCAAGATAGATTACCATGCTGTGATCATCTTTAGGAATATATTCCTTGTACTCTTTAGCCCCATTTCCTTTAAGGATGCCTCGTACTCCATTGTATGCTGGATTTGTAAAATTCATTTGTGGATCAATTGATTGATCTGAATCGTCACCCCAACTGTACAGAATTTTTCCACCACAACTATGTATGTCTACAAAATAGCAGATGTTTTTATAATTATCAAATATGGATTTAACATTTCTAGATTCTGGCTCTGAGAAGGCTGCTTTACCTCTATATGTTTCACTAGAATTAGTTCCATTTTTGTTTACTGTGTTTATTCCACTACTCCAAAGAAAATCAAAGTTATGGTTTATGTCTACTCCTGTTGCATGATTAGGATTATCACCATTTGGAACTAGATCGGGATTACGATTTTTGCGCCACCATATGTCCTCCTTACTTGTGGGAATGCCAGTGTCATCTGCAGTTTGTGAATATTTCTTTCCGTCTGGATTTACATTTGGAAATACAATTACATTGATATTATCAAGCATTTCTCTAATTTTATGAGCTGGAAATGTCATGTCACCATAACTAAGATCTATGCCAGTATTGTACGAGTTTATCAAGTTTACAAGAAAGTTTATGCAAATATCTGACCCACCCCATTCTCTAGCATGCATACTTCCGGTAAATAGCACACCCGCACGGCCAGAACTGCTAACACCATTGTAACTATTTTCGTGGCCATGAAGCAGTACAGCATGAGATGTTCGAAGTTCGCACGTCTTTTCTGGAAGTTCAATGATCTTAACCATTTCTGGATACAGCCTGTGTAGTGTTGCCAAAATGGATTCCACCTCTTCAGTATTCAAATATTGAGCTGAGACTCTAGTCAAGATTTCAGAAAGACTTCCTACATCTGAGAACCTATTTATTGAAGAAACCTCTTTCAGACGGTTCGTGGCTTCCTTGGAAAGATCTAAAATGATGTCTGTCTGATAACCCTTAGAATTTACTTCCTCAATTTCTTTTGCAGAAAGAATTCCTGTAACTGAGTATTTATTTCATCTTCCTTATTTGCAGTACGAGTTTTAATATCCAGATTTAGATCTTCCAGATTCCGAAGGTCTTTCTTAGTTTTTGCGAATATTTCTACAAGATGTTTTGTCAATTAGATTAGATGACACCCTACTCCAAAATACAATACAATGAAATCAAGGGATTAAAAAAACTCCCCCGAGTCAACCCAGTCCTCTTGTGTTATGGTCCAAACATCATCTGCTAAGACGTCCCCATTGGCATTTGAAATAAAGTATTCATAAGGAATCCATCCATAGCCATATTCTCCCCATGACTCGCCCCAAGAATTTCTAATTAGAAAGCAACCTTTTTTGGTATTATTATCTCTTGGATTTTTTGCAACTTTCTCGTCATCAAATCCGACAACAAGCACAGAATGTCCTCCTACGATTGATTCTTGAGCAGATGGATATGGTAATATGCCGCCATTTTTTTCTGCATCTTTATACGAACTAAAAACAACAAATCCAAAATCCAAGGCATATCCTTTTGTGACATACTCTTTCATTCTGTGTATGTTTTCCTTACCATCTGCAGAAAAGTCCAGTCTAAAGTACTTGAGTGCTCGGAAATATTGTCCTAATGCCCATAGCCATGGATCAGGCATTTTATCGAATTTCTCTGGATCGTCTGTATACTGCCAGAATTGTTCATATGGTATTCCAAATAGTCGTATGGCACCCAATGTTGTCCTAATATAAGCTCCAGAATCGCCTATGCCTTCCTGTCCCATAAGCAATCTTGTGGCTTTATACAAAAATAGTCTCGAACCATCTATGTATTTTCCCCTAGCCTTATTTTCCATATATTCATACATTCCTACACCAGCATTTGCAGTACAACTTCCTAAATGGCCTTGATCCTCAATAGGTGAACACCATTTACGATTATCCATTTTTTTCGGAAGATCTGCTCCAGATATTTTTCTTGGTTTTTTGATTCCTTTCAGTGTCAGAATTTCATGAATTTCCTTGTGTTCTGGTGTAAAATCTCTCGGATCATTATGATCACGCTTCCATCCAAAACCTCTTACTTGTATTGGCATATCGAAAGTTCTTCCACCTTAGTGAATAATTATTTTGGTTAACATCAATTCTAATTAGTAACAAATGCTGCTGCTTTGCTTATTTGTACAAGTTGTATCTCTATCAAGAGGCGCGCGCCCAATATCATATTCGATAGAGGAATAAGACCTTAGCAGTACTAGATAAAGCTAATGAGATATTTTAGTGGACGTGCCTGCTCATAGTTTCTAACTCCCCTAGTTAGTACCCCCTGCACATCGCGGATATTAACGTTAGGTTAAAGGATATTAATTAGTATCATTATAAGGATACATCAAATATTGCCCACCTTTTTGGATGTTCATTCTATTGGATCGCTGACCGAGCAGGGGTCTCCTAAAGGAGCAGAATGCATCAAGGGACGAACTTGGAGTAAAAACAATAAATATTCTCTATAATTTTGAAGTTGGAACGATTTATTGTTTGTTAGACGCTCCAAACAAGGAGGCCATTGAAAACATCATGACAAGTTAGGTGTGAAGTGCTATTGGATTATAGAAGTAAAAACTACACAGCGCCACGGTTAAGTTAGTGTATAAATTAAAGCCACTAAGATACTCTGCTATCTCATGTCCCTAGTCATCATTTTTTGCAGAATCCTTGTTAACTGTAATTGGCAACGATTAAAAAGAGTTAAATATTTGCGATCTCAAACCGAAGTAATGTCTGCTTCGGATCTTTATTCTCATGACTTATTAGGAAAGGCAAAAGAATTCTGGTACAAGTTTGATAACCGATATGAAGGTAAGGAGTTTGATGTGGAAGTTAAGAAGCTATATCTTAATTGTTATCTTATGAAAAGCATGGATCCAGATATATATAATCTGGACTGGATGTTTTCTTTTTTAAGAAATGAAATGAGGGCAGATCCACAAAATTATGAACAGTCATTCAGTACCGAAGTCCAAAAATACAAGGATGGAATTATGAAGTTAGCCAACGATCAAAGAGGAATAATCGATAATTATCTAAAAAGCTCATTTGAAATTCAGCAAGCATTTGAGTTGTTCGGGCAGGGAGTGCTTTATGATGAAAGACGGAGAACAGTTCATAAAATGGACGGCAGTGATCCATTTGTGGGTTATGCAAGATGGCATGGGTTCATAAGGGCCAGAGTTTCGGTAGGACAAGACATTGATTATTGGTTAAAACTTGACAGGTATCTATTAATTGCGTACATGCTTCAATCAAAACTTAAGCCACCTGAAACTAAACAAGATAATCCGTATATACTTAAAAAAGATTTAAGTAATTACCAATCATCTTGCCTGTCATTCGATTTTAAGAAGCTCGATGAAGAGTTTATTCACTATTTTTCTTAGTAGAGGTCGACCACTGCACTATGAAAGTTTATGGTGGGACTAAACTCAGCCATCAATCTTTATAAAATAATTTAATGGAAGAAAAGAACATTCTATGTGATCTTATCAGTGTGGAGAATTCGTTGAGTCCAAACACTTTTGTATGAATAGGCTAGTGTGCAGTTAACCAATGATCAGCTGAATACCTGCTGGCGCATCATGAAGCGCGCCAGATGCCACGTAAACCTCGTTATTAGTAAAGTACCGAAATTCTATATGGGAAATATTATGGACTCTCGCAATTTGCAGTTTTCGTATCTACACCTGGCTGAAAGTCTGTAATTGTGTCAGTACCTGCACCGCAATTAAAGTGATCTTTACCTGGACCTCCTGTAAGTATATCATTGCCATTACCACCAAATAGTTGGTCGTTGCCGGGGCCTCCTTGTATGACGTCATTTCCTGCGTCACCATTCAGAATATCATTTCCTTGGCTTCCTGCAATACGATCATTTCCGTTACCGCCACTAATATTATCAGCTCCATTGCAACCGTTTATTCCGTCATTTCCATTTCGGCCATTAATAATGTCAGCTCCTGAAGTTCCTATTAGATTGTCATCTCCGTTTGTACCAGTTATGATCCTGCCAGGTCTGTTATTATTAACACATG
The DNA here is from genome assembly GCA_036557905.1 of Nitrososphaeraceae archaeon. Taxonomy (GTDB): domain Archaea; phylum Thermoproteota; class Nitrososphaeria; order Nitrososphaerales; family Nitrososphaeraceae; genus JARBAU01. The sequence continues at coordinate 6,607 of DATBGR010000005.1, forward strand.
AACTGTCAGGAGGTGGAGTAGGTGCCGTTACTTGCCATGTAAATGAGACAGAAGGTCCTTGTAGTGCTGTA
>DATBGR010000006.1:0-3857 GCA_036557905.1 Nitrososphaeraceae archaeon
ATGGAGATAGAAGAGTCACAAAAGCTTTTGAGATCAATAGTTATGAAGCTTTTACCTTTGAATATCACTAAAAATATTAGGAGGCCTACAACACTTGAATATCAGATCAATAGAATCACTTAAACGTAAGAAGACTAGAAAAGGACTTTTTTACGGCCAAGCTATTCCATATTTGGAGAATATTGAAATTAAAGGAAGATTCATCGTAATAGAGGGTCCAGATGCATCAGGTCGAAGTACCCAAATTGGATTATTATCATCGAAACTTGAGGCTGACGGTCATGCAGTACTGAACGCTGGGCTTAGACGTTCTGAATTAGTAGGACAAGGAATACTAGAAGCCAAGAGAAATTTTGTGCTAGGCAGAAAGACCATAAGCTTATTTTATGCAGCTGATTTTGCCGATCAATTAGAGAACAAGATCATCCCTGGATTAAGATCAGGTTACATAGTTCTTTCCGATAGGTACATTTATACGCTAATGGCAAGAGAAGCGGTACGCGGGATAAGTAGCTCATGGTCTCATAACCTATATGGTTTTGCTCTGAGGCCAGATATAGTATTTTATCTTGATGTTGATCCAAATGAGCTAGTACATAGAGTTTTCAGAAAGAATTCTTACCTGGATTACTATGAATCAGGGACAGATCTTAGATTATCAGATAACATGCTAGAATCATTTGTGATGTACCAAAAGTTACTAAGAAAAGAATTTAAACGTATGCAAAAACGTTATAAAATAATATCAATAGATGGTAATAGATCAATATTTGAAATAAATGAAGATCTTCAAAAAAGGATAGATGATTACCTTCTAAATTTACAGAATTACTAATAAGTTAGGATGGGAACTCCGTATTCTATAGTTACAACTTGACATTATATTAGCATCATTTATGAGTCTTCTTTATAGCAATTACTTTCCGCTATTTGATTGACCTTTTGATGTTTGTTGCAATCTTCTTGGCTGTTAAAACAGAATTCATTGTCCCCAACTTCATCATAGCAAAAGCCACTCACCGACTCTCCCCAAGATAAATTATGAACAACGCTTAGCCCAAATAATAGAAGACTTATCATTATACTCAATAAAATTACTCTAATCATCAGGCAAACTCTCTGTACTAATTTATTATGAATTTACAATAGCTTTCATATAGTCAATATGCATCTATATGTTACCTAAAGTAAATCGTTTTATTCTGAGATAACATTAAAATAATGTCACTTAAAGCTGGACAGCTGGTGGGGTGTCAGTGTTTTTTGTTACTGCCATACACATCCACCAGTAACTTTAAGTTTTAGCACCAGAACTGGATTCATTATAGCATGACTAGTGTTGGTTTCTATAGTGGTAGCATTCATTTGCTTCACGAAAAGACGTTACTCATGTATAATTAGTCATCAGAGCTGTTTGCTTGCTAGTGGCCTAGTCATATAAAACAATGATCAAGGCAAAACAGAATTAATATCAACTAATAGAAACTTGTAATAACCAGAAAAACAATATACTATATTTATGAGCAGGATCTCATATAGCGAACTTGAACAGAATGCTCGAGCACTTTTGAATAATTTGCAGCAGCAAGGAGGTCCACCGATTTATACTTTGTCGCCAGACAAGGCTCGTGCTGTTTTATCCGGGCTTCAGACTAGTACTCCGGTCCAAAAACTTCAGGCGGATGTAGAGAATCGTACCATACCAGGGGGGTCTAATTCCAAAGATGTATCTATCACAATAGTTCGCCCCCGAAATAGTAGGGTTGAACCTTTACCAGTTGTAATTTTCACCCATGGAGGTGGATGGGTGCTTGGTGGATTTGATACTCACGAGAGATTGGTAAGGGAGATAGCCATTAAAGCAAATGTAGTTGTCGTGTTTGTTAACTATACTCTGTCACCAGAGGGTAAATATCCGACTGCCCTAGAACAGGCTTATGCTACAGCAAATTGGGTTGCTCGAAACGGCCAGTCAATCAATGCAGACTCTTCCCGCTTAGCCGTGGTTGGCGATAGTGTAGGAGGCAATCTAACTGCTGCTCTCACCTTGTTAGCCAAGGAGCGTGGAGGGCCCTCGATAAGATTTCAAGTGCTCTTCTACCCAGTTACTGACGCGAACTTTGATACACCATCTTACGAGAAATATGAAGAAGGGTACTGGCTTACCCGCGAGGGCATGAAATGGTTCTGGAATAATTATACTTCAAAAGAAACAAATCGAAAGGAATCAACGGTATCTCCACTTCAGGCATCAAAAGAACAACTGAGTGGATTACCGCCAGCACTAATCATTAATGGTGAGAATGATGTACTCTGTGACGAAGGAGAAGCGTATGCGCTGAAACTTTTAGAGGCGGGCGTCCGAGTGACCGCCGTACGATATCACGGTACTATTCACGACTTTGTAATGTTGAATGCAATTACAACTGATCCCGCACCACGGGGAGCCATTGAACAAGCTTCTCATATGTTGAAACAGGTTTTGTCAAATTAATAATAGCGCCATAAGATCAAGCAGTTTTTTAGGCACCACTGAGGGATTCTTCCGTCCAGGTTAATGTGAACTATATAGAGAATGTTCAATGTACAGGGATTCATTTTTTTTAATCAAATGATTATTTTCACGTTTGGTCTATCATGATGTGCAGCAAGAAGGAAAACAAATAGGACTAACTTTCGTATCCACAGATTATCCTAGTACAACAGGTCAATCCCTTGGTTTGTAATCAAGCAGGAAATTCTGATCAACGTTTTCGATTTTGTAATGAGCACTTACGTAAGCTTGGTAGGAGGAATCTTGGTATAGGAAATTATTATTAAAAAAACCAAGGTGCAAGGCAATGGGACTGTTAGGTTATCCTGCATTCAATTTTTGGGATATCTTCCTTGGCATGAAAAAAAGGAATAAGTTCTGTTGTTGTCTTACCGAAGTCCAAGTGCATCTTTGAGATCTATTTCATGATCTTGTTCTTGAGCAATAATACCTCTTAATTTTTCTGATAGTGCGTATTCGCCTGCACTTTCAGCTTGGCGTATTCTATCCCTATAATTCCTTATAGTTTCCTGCTCTGACTTTAAGTCAATTTCAAGCATTGTTTTAGAGTCCTGTGAGTAACCTGCTTCTTTACTTTTCACCGTAGGATCGCCTCCCAAATAATCTATTTGCTTTGCGACCTCCAGTGCGTGTTCAAGTTCTTCTGAGGCGTGTACTTTTAGTTCTTCTGCAATATCGCCATATTCAGCTCCCTTTAAACTTGAGCTAAAAACAACATATTGAATTATTGCTTGGTATTCCCTTGCGAGGTCTTCATTCAGTCCATCTATGATTCCCTGCTTGTCAGTCGCATTCTTATTCGACATAGTCTATAATCTTACTTTATGATCTATTAGGGTTGCCACATGTCCATTTATCCAAAGATAAGCACTAGACCTACAGAGAGTCGTAAAAAGACAATGATAAAGATAATGACAAAAATTTCAACAAAAATTTACATACATAAAATCTCTAAATAATAAATCAGTTCAGGAGCTTTATGCTTGGTCCAATAGATGTTAATCAAGTTAATTAATTCTGAAAAGAATGTTTTTTCTTAACAAAGCAATTAGTTATCTTTGTTATCTAAATGAACATTTTTGTTTAGTGCCATAATGGGCACGCGAAGGAAGTGATCCTGTTTCGTGAAAATGGACTTCGGTAAAGCCTTTTCCCCTCAAATAATCTTCGATGCTTCCAACATATTTCGTCATTTTATTTTCAACTATATGGAGCCCTGAAATGTTAAACGCAACCTTCTTTTCATAATCTATCTCCCATAACTCTTGTTCATCACCATTTAAGACTACAAACTCATTCATTA
>DATBGR010000007.1:0-3354 GCA_036557905.1 Nitrososphaeraceae archaeon
TGAAAGAACTTTTTAAGGTATTCTTCCTTAAACCACATACAAACACAATACAACAACATGTCGACTATAATTTTCTGATCTCAAAAGACGGTGAAATAGTATTTCAGCTCTCTAATGAAACCGGTCAACCTCAAATCCCATTACACACGTACAATGGACAAGCCGAGATTCCTATCCTTAAAAATCAAAATATATCAAATGGAAATTATATTATCGAGATTCCGATATATGGTATACTTTTCAATCCAATCAAGCCAGAAGTTTCAGAATTCAAATTTAACGTGTCATCTTGACTTGAGCTCAGTTGCAGACCAGTTCGTATTTTATACTTAACTCAGCAACCTCAAATTGAGTGAACTCAAATATCAATGGTACATTCGTCGAATGACATATAAAATTTAAATTCAAAACTTTTTTATGTTTAGTATGGATATTCTTATCCAAAGTAAGAAGTACACTGTGTTTCTGGCAATATCTTTTCTTGGTGCAATACTCATCTCTTCAATGAGTGCAAACGCCTTCGCACACGAAAGACAACTCCTTACAGTAGGAGGAAAACCCACATTACTTGTGGTTGGTTCAACTAATGAACCTGTATATGTAGGAGATAAATCTGGAGTAGACTTTTTTGCATATACCCCCGATCCTAAGGATCCTTTGAATGATGGGGCTAATGGAACAAAGCCTATTACCGGATTAGATAAGACTGTAAAGGTTGAAGTTTCTGCAGGTCCAAAGAATAAAACACTCGATTTTGACCCAGATGATGATAATCCGGCACATTACACTGCTACATTCTTCCCAGGTGCACAAACAACCTATACCTATACATTAACAGGTACGATCAATAACACACCGATTCACTTGGCCTATACATGTGTTCCTGGCGCTGGAGATGATACTCCTGGTAATAATAATAAAGTAACTCTATCTAAAGGCGTGCAAAGAGATGGTGTTGCGGGCGGTTTCGGATGTCCTCTGCCAAAGGCAGATGCAACGATTCCATAACCATAATTACTATCTAATGTGGTCAGAATCTGACAGGATTAATGTATATGGAATTAAGCCCAATTCCTTTTTCTCTTTGCAGGAGTAAAGAATACCAAAATTATAAGGCAGATCGAAATAAGAAAAGTCAATTACTAATTACATTATCACTTTCGTTGATTGTAATTACTATATTGTTATGTATTTGTATTAGTGTTGCGAATTATGTCTATGCCCATTCTCTCCCAGTTACTGAAACGCCCGCCCCTAATTCGATAGTAAAAGGATCTCCTCTACCCTCTAAAGTGACAATTGATTTTTCAGAAAGACCAGATCCTAATGTTAGTACTATGCAGGTTTTAAATTCAAAAAATGAAAGGATAGATGATGGTAAATTCACTATAGTTGGAGATCATGATCGTAAAGCTCAAACAGGATTAAACACCAAAAAATTAACGGATGGCGTATACACGGTCTCATGGATGACACAATCAGCTGATGATGGGCATATAGCGAGAGGTTCATACGTATTTGGGATAGGGAATGTGGGTCCAGGAAGTACTGCTACTACTAAACAAGGCTCTTCTAGTATTAATAATATTAATAATAATCAACAGCAAAGCACACAGACTGTTGCAGTTACTTCTAGCTTAGATGGATTTATAAAATGGCCTTTGATAGTCTCACAAGTAGCAATTGTAGGAGGAATATTTTCCCATTCGTTTCTTTGGGAGAGGTTTGGAAATAGAATCGGCAAAAAGAACATTACAAGAAATCCAAATGCTGCTGAATCCAATGCTATTACCAATACAACAGCAATACCATGGGCAAAAAGATTTAGTCTAATACTAGTAATTGCATCAGCTATTATTATTGCATGTGCATCTTCATTACTCTTGCTACAAATTAATGAGTTAGCGGCAAACGGCAATTCAAATTACAGATTAATTTTTGGGTCTGTACTTCATGGTTCTTCTGGGATATCCTGGTTAATACATGTCATAACTGCATTAGTTATCATGATTTGTATACTTGTCAATTATTATCTGATACACAAGTACAAAGCCTTCAAACCTTTAAAAAAAAATAACAACAGCAGATCAACTTTTCAATCAATTCTTTTTGGCATTGCTTTTGCTGCTGGTTCCGTATGCATTTTTGCAAATAGCATGACAAGCCACAATGCTGCGGTTCATTTCATTCCATCCCTAGCTGTGTTTGTTGACTGGATGCATCTTATGGCTGTATCTTTATGGATAGGGGGCTTGTTCTACATCTCAGTAGTGCTACTGCATTCTCTAAGAAATTCAGATACACTACAGCAGCCATCCTCACAATTATTTTCCATATATGAAAAGAAAATGCAGCATCAACAACAACAAGAATTACAGGAAGAAGATACACCGAATATGAATAACGAATCTGGCAGGAATAAAATCTCTGCAACAACGTATTACCTTGCGCTATTGCTTCCAAGATTTTCACTTATAGCCACAATATCTTTAGGTGTTATAGGTATAAGTGGGATTTATATGGCTTGGATTCAACTTCACTCTTTTGATGAATTATTTTATTCAACTTATGGGAACGTCCTAATAATAAAGTTGGCAATCGCATTGCCAGTAGTTCTTCTTGGCACATATCATCAATTAAAGATACATAATTTCATCTCTACAATAAAGAATATCGGAAAAACAGGTACCAGTAGTACTAGCTCGGAAGCTAAAATTAAAAGCCAGATTGATAGCAAACATACCACACAAAATTTCAAAAGTAGTAACGGCAGTAACCGAGCTATTCAAAAACTCTCTAGTCTAGTTGCTAGAAATAAAAATAAAAATAATTATACCAACCATTCTGGTTCAAACGAGACTAGTGACATATCCATCTTTTCTAGATTTGGATTTACTGTGAAGGTTGAGTCATTGTTAGCAATATTTCTATTACTGGTAGCATCTTTACTTACTATAACATCTCCCAATTCAATGAGTATGGCGTCTATGCCTGGAATGTCAAATATGCAAACACCACACGCTATATCCTCTTCGCAAATGCCTATGACTGGTAATCAGATGCAGACAAAAAATAGTACATTAGTAAAAGAAGCAAAGATAATGAATGTAAATACCAAGATAGAAATAAATCCATTTTACTCTGGGTTTAACACATTTAAGATTACCTTTACCGATCTGAGCGGAAAGCCTTATACCAAAGTAACTGGAGCTGAATTAATTTTCAAGAACGAAAAAGCTGATATTGGTCCGATCGTTGGCACGATGAAGAAAATCCAACCAAATGTATTTACTATTGGTACATTTATTGGTTTGCCGGGAGAATGGAATATTGCATTGGCTGCTCAACGACAGG
>DATBGR010000008.1:0-11758 GCA_036557905.1 Nitrososphaeraceae archaeon
CCTATTAATAACTTACATGCAATTTTAGATATGAAATTCGTGGATTGGTTCCCTTATTATCAGGATATTAGAAGACGGTTTGGATACAGTACTGAGACGGATCAGCAAGCAGGTGAAGTCTTGTCTAAATTAATCAAAAGAAAGGCGCTGGATGTTAAAATCCTGCGCAGGAAAATTGAAGGAAAACAAGTCGTGGTCATAGGAGCAGGCAAGAGCCTCGAAAATAACATCGTCTTTTTAAAGAAAAGTAAGAAATCAGTTAAGATTGTCGCCGATGGAGCCGTTCAAGCATTGATAGAAAGAAAAATTAGGCCGGACATTGTAGTGACCGATTTAGATGGCAACCTTCAGTCCTTATTTGAGGCAGAACGCAATGGTGCAATCATGGTCGTGCATGCGCATAGTGATAATATCGAAAAATTAAAAAAGTTTATACCGAAATTTAAGCATGTTATAGGGTCAACCCAAATGATGCCGGTTAAGAATGTCTATAATTTTGGGGGTTTTACTGATGGTGATCGCTGTGCGTTCTTGGCGGAAGAATTTGGTGCTAGCGAGATCATCTTGGTTGGGATGGATTTTGGAAGAGAGATTGGCAGGTATTCAAAAGAAATCGTAAAAGATCCCAAATTGAAAATGGAAAAGATGAAAGTTGCAAGGCGACTTCTTGAAATGTTATCGAGGCGATCTCATTCAAAGCTATTTGATACATCAAAACGACCTATTAAGGGCTACGCACATTTTGTGGTCGAATTACCTTAGTGTACTAACGACTAACAGTGGTTCAAATTTACTAAATATGGACACTAAATTGAATGTCTTGTACCAATTATGTACTACAAGACCTTTGTCGAAAAATTGATATGTGTTCAGCATAATGTCATAAATTTTAACTTCATAGCTCTCATGAAAACCTATTATATCTTTTTATTCCACAAATATCTATCACATGGATGCGTACTCGGATGAAGATATCAGACAGGCAGCCGAAATTCGGGAATGGCTTGTGAAACAGATAGCTGATAAACAGGAAGAAATTGAAAAACTACGTTCGACACTATTGCTCATTGATAGCTTGTTAAAACAAGGCAGCTTTAGACCGGCTTCGAATTTTGAATCTTCAACTACTTTACCCTCGTTGGCAGAAGATTTAGAGCCAGCGCCGGCGAAAACGAGCCTACAATCTAAGAATGGAGGAATAACCTATGGAGTTAAAGCCAATATTACTTCAGGCTCCAATGACCAAAAGACAGTAGCGAGTGCAGATTCTAAAGTGATTAAGCCCCTTATTCGCTTTAAAGATAGCGTGCTTTTGGCCAATGCAGAAATATATCCAGGCTCCATTGAAATTATTCCCATGAATGGAATCATCCTCAACGTGAATACTCCACCGTTCAAATCCTTCTTCCTGAATAGAATTCTGGATGGAATGAAAAGGAAAGATGAGGAAGCAGTAAACCAAGGCCGAATCAAAGGATCCGAGTCGTTACATTACTACGTTGAAGAAGATAACGATGGTCTAATAAAAAGAATTAAGATAAACAATTACCGAGAGAAAGAGAGATTGAATGAGATTTTTAATACATCGAGCTGGGTTTTTACTAGGATGATAGAGAAAAGTGGCTGATGATAAAATAGATAAGATCATAGTATTGGATTTTGGATCACAATACAGTCATCTTATATGCAGACGCATTCGTGAGATGAATGTCTATTGCGAGCTATTACCGTACAATACGCCTGCAAAAGTAATTCACAACATTAAACCAAAGGGCATAATCTTCTCTGGAGGTCCGGCAAGTATTTATTCATCTAATTCTCCTATCCCGGATGAACAGATTTTTGAATTGGGCGTTCCAATTCTTGGAATATGTTATGGTCATCAATTGATAATAGATAAATTTGGCGGAAGGGTCAAACGATCTAATTATCGAGAATACGGGAGTGCAGATTTGATTATAGACGATTCTAGTGATCTATTCGACAGAGTAGGAAGTAAGATTAGATGTTGGATGAGTCATGCTGATGCCGCTGAGGTTCTGCCAGAAGGTTTTAGAGCGCTTGCGCATACACAGAATTCGCCCTCTGCAGCAGTTGTAAAAAATGGGATGAATATTTATGGCATCCAATTTCATCCGGAGGTCGTTCATACTGAAAGAGGGTTAGAAATACTAAAGAACTTTTCCCATAAAATAAGCAAAGCTAGGCCAGATTGGAGTATGCAGTCTTTTGTAGAAGAGGCTATTCGCGATATCAAACTTAAAGTTAAGAATGAAAGAGTATTGTGCGCAGTAAGTGGGGGAATAGATTCTACCACGGTCGCATTATTGTTACATAAAGCGATAGGTAGTAATCTTAGTTGTGTTTTTGTTAACCATGGTTTATTGAGGGAAGATGAGCAAAATCAGGTTCCCAAGCTGTTCAAAGACCATTTTGGCATAGATATAATCTATCTAGACGCAGAAGAAGTATTCTTGACAAAGCTTAAGGGAGTTTCTGATCCGGAGATGAAACGTAAAATTATAGGCAGCGAATTCGCAAATTCATTTCTTCAAGTTGCGCTAAAAGATGGACCATTTCAGTGGCTGGCTCAAGGTACCTTATACCCAGATATGATTGAAAGCGGGGTTTCCAAAGGACCAGCTTCTGTAATAAAAACTCATCATAACGTTGGAGGTCTGCCTAAAGACCTTAACTTTAAGATAATAGAACCATTACGTAATCTATATAAAGACGAGGTAAGAATAGTCGCGAAATTGCTTGGTGTTCCGGCAGCTTTACTGAACCGACACCCGTTTCCTGGACCGGGATTGGCGGTCAGAATAATTGGAGAAATTACCATCGAGAAGCTGAAGATCGCAAAACATGCTAGTGAAATAGTGGAACAAGAACTATTGCGTGTAGGACTCTATGATAGCGTATGGCAAGCGTATGCAGCGGTAGGTGATGATATGGCAGTAGGCGTTTTGGGAGATGAGAGAATGTATGGTCACATTGTTACAATTAGAGTTGTTGATTCAACTGATGCGATGACTGCAAATTGGACCAGACTACCCCACGATCTATTAGGCGACATCAGTACTAGAATAACGAACGAGGTAGAAGGAGTTTCCTGGGTCACGTATGCCGTGTCATCCAAGCCTCCAGCAACGATAGAACCTCAATGATAATTATTATCATTCGATTGTATGAATTTAGCCTTCAGATGATCTTTGCGCAATATGATATCTTGGATAAGAGTGGTCGAATATTATGCTATGATGTCATCTCTTCGTTACTAGAGACCAGCCATGTAACGCGACCTATTAAAGATGATTCTAAATCAATTAGCCGAGTAAGAGAATGGAAAATACTCGTCTTCTATATCGTAGATCTGGCGCATAATGTGGTTATCTTATATAAGATGTACGTGAAATCTATGGCAATGGGCAATGATAACCGAGAAGATTATCCTGAAAAGAATCTACTAACACTTTCAAACATGAAATTTATTATAGAAGGATTGGACACTCTATTACTCACAGACCTTGATGGTGAAAAGCGAGTACGGGTAATAAGACTCAGAGACGAATTAGTGTCGTATATTAATAGCATTTTCAATGATTATTCTTAAATCCCAATCGACAATAATTGGAAATACGTCATAAATGCTCGATCAACTGCAGCAATAACTTGAATTTTGCAATTGTTCCTATCTGACAGTAAACATTATGAATCGTAATAATGAATCTGATATAATCTAGGAAACGCCACGAAAATCATAAGGTAGGTATGACAAATACTATATGCTACTTGTAAAAAAGTTGTAGTTTTTCAAGATAAACAAAAATAATTGAATATCGAAAACTTAATTACAAGCACAGATCTCCTATCTTAAGATAACCGGTTGCCATACAGAGTCAACAACGGAAAGATAGAGCCAACAAATTTCACATCTTCAGATGTGATGCAGAAACTCAAAGATGATCGAATCAAGTTTTTGGACCTGCAGTTTACTGGACTTACTGGTAGATTCCACCATACTACGATGGCAGCAAATATGTTCCAACAAGAAGATTTCGAATATGGTTTACCGAAGCTTGATGGTTCTTCAATTCGAGGATTCACCGAAATCCATGAATCGGACTTGATCATTAGGCCTGATGCATCAACATATGCTGTAATTCCATGGATTGAAAAGGATTATACCGCAAGACTAATCTGCGATATATTAAGCGGCGGATCTGAAAGACTAGCTTTTAGTCGGGATCCTAGATCAATTGCTTTGAAAGCAGAGAGATTCGTTAAAGATCAGGGCTACGCTTCTTCATATTGGGGGCCGGAGGTAGAATTTTTCGTTTTTGATAAACTAGAGGTAAATACTATGACTCCGTACCAAAGTCAAAGCTATAATATAGCTTCTCGAGAGGCACCTTGGTCTACGGAGGGCGTAGGTTATGCATTGCGATTAAAGGAAGGTTATCTTCCAAGTGCTCCCGGTGACACTTTAATGGATTATCGGAATGAATGTGTTGACATTTTAAGTAACAATTTCGGAATAATCTGTGATGCTCATCATCATGAAGTCGCAACTGCTGGACAATGCGAAATCGATATTAGATATGATACCCTTACCAATGCCGCTGATTCAGTACAGAGCTACAAGTACATCGTCAAGAATATAGCTAAGAAGCATAATATGATTGCCACTATGATGCCAAAACCTATTGCGCTTGATAATGGCTCAGGAATGCATGTAAATGTGAGTCTGTGGAATAACGGGAAGAACCTATTTTTTGATGCTACCGATCAGTATGCGGAGATGTCACAAGTAGCTCATTATTTCGGAGGTGGGATATTGGATCATGCTTACGCGCTTGCAGCTATCGTAGCACCAACTACAAATTCATATAGAAGACTAGTTCCTGGGTATGAAGCACCCGTATACATAGCATGGAGTACTGGGAACAGATCCGCGATTATCAGGATTCCTGCACATTACAAGGGTGAAAGGTTCTCAACGATGAAACGGATCGAGTTTAGAGCTCCCGACCCATCGTGCAATCCATATTTGGCATTTTCTGCAATAGTTGCTGCTGGCCTGGATGGTATCCGAAAGAAAACATCGATAGGCTCTCCAGTTGATGAAGATATATTTAAAATGACCGCAAAGAAGAGGAGAGAATTTGGAATAAAACAACTACCTGCAAGCTTAAGAGATGCCTATGAAGAATTAGAAAATGATCGATCATTTCTAAAGCCTATTTTCGGTGATGACGCAATTGACATGCTAATTGAGAATGAAGTTAAAGATCACAACGAGGTAGCAGTCAGACCACATCCACACGAATTTTCAATGTATGCTGATGTATAGATAACTGAGGAGTATGTATAGAATATTATCATGACCATGATTCTAGATTAATTCGGAAGAATGCCTCCCAACTGCCTCATCTATACCTATCCTCTAATATCCTCTTCAAATCCGCTTAAAAATCTCAGCACTTTTCCACAATGAGAGCATTTACAATATTCATTAAAATCGAAGTCGTTGTAGGTACGGAAGGAAAAGCTGTCCGTATGTTTACAAAAAAATCTTCTTAGCATTTCAACTTTCATTCAAAGTATTTAATGAATAGCTCATTTTTTACCATATCGTTTCAATATGACTAATTTCAAGTGCCGTCGGTGAGATTTGAGCTCACGACAGCTCGGTCTTCAGCTTCACCCCTAAAGTTAAGGTCGAGTGCTCTCCCAGGCTGAGCTACGACGGCAGATGTACATCGTATCTAGATTTATCATATATAATCTTGCCTAGTATTAGCTGTTGCAATATTGAAAGAAGTTTTGAGTTATGCAGACTACGGAGTAATCTTTAACTTGTACGTTTTTAGACTCGATGTGGATGGATTTACATAATACATACTTCTAATCATTGGAAAAGATCTCGTTGTTAACTCACAGATTACGAGGATTGGCTACGACAGCTGATCGTTATATCTAGCTATTATTGTTAGTAACTGACTTCATCTGCAGATATTTAGTGTAAGTTGGATAAATTATCTAATGTTTTGCTTTCGCCACAAATTTCTCCACCTTATATTATGAATTTAATAGGCAATGAAAAAAGTGGTTAGAACGGAATTTTGATTTTAATCTTGATGTTGTGTAAACCCAAAACTCCCACAGCTATCTGGAGCCTACCTTTCCAAGTATACCGATTTCCATAATAATGATTGATAATTATTAGGTGATCGAATCGAGTCCTGTTGGTTCGAGACGGAAAAAATAGAATTTCAACCTCTCTAACAGTCTTCAAAATTAAATGTTAACCTCCTAGATTATCTCAGACAGAGCTAAACAACCTGGATACTCTGCAGAAATCAAACAATGAAATAGTAGTTAGAACTGGAATATAATGTATTGATATTAATTTAGGTATTTACTGACCCTTCTATGTATTTCCGTTCCATATTGTAATGCCTTCTTCTGCTTGAAGGCTGACTCACCTGGAACATTTAGTAGGCATGCAACTTTCCTCAAAATTTGCTTCCTGAGATAATCCTTAGAATTAAATATTTTTTCATCGATGGGGATGTCTCTAGAAAATGCAATAAGTTTATTCGATAGAAAAGGCTGGCAGATCTTGACTCCAAATTCGCTCGCCACAAGGTCAATCTCTTCAAGAAGCTGAAATTCGTTCAGAATTTTTTCTTCTATTAATTGCATTAATCGAGTCCTTCCTTCGTCAAACATTCTTCTATATATATCATAACCACAAAAAAGTTCGTCGCAGCCATTAGCTGACAGCACGGTTTCAAGGTTCAATTCTTGAGCCAATTTAGAGATATAAAAAAATGCGATGCAATTTTCTATATGTGAGATTTTTTCACAATTCACTTTTTTCAATACTTCTCTGAGATTCCTATGAAAATCATTTTCGTCTAACACACTAATCCTATGATCTAGATTGAGTTTCGAAGCAACTTGTTTAGAGAACCAAATATCATGCGATTGCGGAAATCCTATTGTCAACAGGGTAACATCTATGTTCTTCAGTTTACATATCGTAGCAAGCAATGAGCTATCTAGACCTCCTGAATAGGCTATAGCAATAGAACCTTTATCCAGTGTAGTGCCTTCTACCACTTCGAATAACACTTGTCCTAATCTATCGAGCAGCATTGAATTTTCATTTCTCTATTTAGCTAATTCGTAATGTAGCTGAACAGGGTTAAAACCTATTTACAGTTTTGCAATCGCCGGTGTTGAAGATGCCAATGTTTGTTCTACTAAATTTATACGTAATGGATCAAGCCCAATGATAGTGTTGTACGCAAGCTAAATTTGTGTAAATGTCGTCGCAATACTCAAACTTTATGGACAGATAGAGGTATTTATAACACCCCACTGTACCTGTCTGATGACTGGGGCGGAAAACAACATAGGAAGATTTTGCAGTTATCGGTTTGGTAGAGAAGCAGAATTTATAGTTGCGGTTTTTCTTAAGGCAAGAGGTTGGAACTTGAAATTATCTAAAGGTAGCAGAGGGCCAGCAGATATCATTGCAATGCGTGATCGAATCAAATGGTTGATCCAAATAAAATCCAGTAATCTTATCCCGAGAATAAAAAATTATGAAATAAAAAGGCTTATTGAGTTGGCCGAGTTGGTTTGTGCCTCAGCAGTAATTGCAACTCTACAACCATCTTACACAGCAATATTTGATTGCAAAAGAAAACGGAATCATGACTCGATAGATGGAGTATATCTCATTGGAGATTATGCGCTAAACTTCTATCTTCTCCCGGATTTTAGCCGCTTAGCTTTGCGGATATAGTCCTGGTAGTCATTTCTATATTCATGTAATGGTTTTAGATTCATAAAATGGAAATGACGCAAAAAGTAGTCACTAACGACTATGGCTTTAAAGTATCCGATTCAATTCTTAAGACTAGTTTTCTTTACTCAAGTCTATCTATTGGGATTGCTTCCGTTGTAACTGAGCTTTAAGAGTGTATAGACTCACAGTGTTAATAGGTGTGTTATTCTTCGTCATAGTAGTGATGAAAACAAATTGATCTATCACGGTTTGTAAATATATCTCAATTTACCAAGGATGCTTAGGTACATGCAGGTAGGTCAACACTTTATCCTGCTAGAAAATATACTTAACTCGTAAAAAGACTTGATTTTTTTTGAGCCAACCATTGTATTAGTAGCTTAGCTTTAACATAGCTGCTTGTACATTCGACTTAACAATGGCTTTTAATCTTTTTTAGTGCAGAAGAAATATCAATGGAACAGCATCGACAGCATATGAAGAGTGATCTTACCGATGCGACGCTTGTAGTAAGTAATCAACTCACAAGACTGAAGATGCTTAACAAGAGAATCTCCTTAATTGACAAAGATTTTCGATACAAAATATCTAACAATCTTAGAAATGGAAATAATTCCCGCGCAAGAGTTTTGGCAAATGAACTCTCAAATATTCATCATGTTGGTCGTATATCTAGGAATATGTGTCTTGCATTAGAAGTCATCGTACTGCGATTCAGCACGATTAATGAATTTGCAAAAATTTTAGAAACGATCAATCCAACTATTGAAACGATCAAAGATATTCAGAATGATATCTGGAACGTAGTTCCTGCTGCAAATGGGCTCTTTAGTGAAATGGCTTCAGTAACATCAGAGGTGCTACTTGATTCAAAAGTCAAAGCAGGTCCCAATATCGTCGGCACGAATATCGATGGGGATGCTCTTTCGATACTTGAGGACGTTGAAAATCTCTTAGAAGATGAAGCAAAAGCAAGGTTGCCTGAGGTTCCACAAACTATGCCTAGCTCCCGATCAAAATCCTCAGATATTCGTGAGCAGATGTTCGATGGAAGCAGAGTTCTTGTAGAAAGCTGAATAAAGTGACCTAACTCATGATGCATACTAATTACTACATCGTTAGTGAAAAAATATTTACAAAGGAGTTTTAATCATCTAGTCCGAATAACGGTGCAATGGAACAGTTGAGCCATGAACTTTCGTTTCAAACTGAATCTAGGCGTGGAGGTGTATTAGAATCAGCTTCTAGACGAGTTAGAATGATATTTTCCGTGATGGCGAGTCCTAACAGGATTGACATACTCAGGATATTGAATTCTAAAGGACCGCTTACGTACTCCGAATTGAAGTCGCTTGCCGGGTTTAAATCCAAAAAAGAATCTGGCAAATTTGCATATCATTTGAGAAAACTATTAAGACAGTCGTTAGTCGCTCTTAATAAATCAGAGCGCAGATATACTATTACTAATTTAGGTAAACTAGTTTTGAGTCTTGCTAGACAGATTGAAGAACGATCGATAGTTGAAAGTGGCAAAATGTACGTTCGAACTTCTAGGCATACCATCGAAGAATTTGATGCCCACAAAATAGTGCAGTCTTTAGTAAGAGAAGCTAATATGCCTCTCGAACAAGCCCATAAAATTACAGAAGAAGTTGAGAATAAAATCTATAAATTTCAAACAGCATATCTCACTTCGTCACTGATCAGAGAAACTGTAAATTCGGTTCTTGTAGAGCATGGTTATGAAGACTATAGAAATAAGTTAGCTAGGTTAGGTATGCCGACTTCAGATATAGTAGAAATGTTATGTAGCGTCGACAAACTTAAAAATGGATTAGATAGCGTTTTTTCAAATGTGTCAAAGTCTTTATTCTCAGAACACCTTCTTAATAACGTCCTTCCAAAGGATGTCGCAGATATGCATTTAGCAGGCGAGCTGAATATATCACACAGCGGCACCTGGGGATTGATGCCTGATACTATATTCCTGAATTTTAATGACATATGCACAAATGGTCTGAATCTTAAAGGTAGATATTTAAACGTCTCAAGATTTGCTAACATTAATAGACCTGAAGGCCTAGCATCAGCACTTTCGATCCTCATTTCACTTTTGAGCAGAGAAGCTTCCTCGGAAATCGTATTGGAAGGAGTACCTAATATGATGCTAGATACACCAGATGGTGTATCTAGCATCGGATCATTGTTCTCTAGAGTCCTAATGGATTCTTCATCATCACCAACCTACTCTACGTCTGGGTTACCCCTCACAACAATAACGTTGCCTATTGAAGAATTTGATGATAATTATATCGATGATCTGTTAAAGGGCTATTCAAGTTACGTTGATTGTACACCCATGCCGAGAATCGGCATAGAAATAATACACGATAATAGAAGTAATAAATTTAGTATTCATTCAGAAAAGATTGCATCGATCATAAGGCTTGGAGGCATTTTATCTATATCTAAAGACGGTACGAGGTCTAACAATGGGGCCAGAAAATCAATAGGAGGTAAAAATTCGAACACCGTCATAACATTCCAATCTCTTTCGGTTAACCTTCCGAGGATTGCCTATCAATCGAACAAGGATGAGACATATTTTCGTGCGAGGCTTGCTATGCTAATGAAGCCAGCCTTAATGGCGTTATCAATTAGGAAGAAGATCATTATGGATTTGATCCTCAAGGGGATGCTACCGATAGTTACAAGCAGCGCGAAATTTATGGAAGTAGGAGTTACGAATGCATTAGTCAACTTGGCGGGCGCTCGAGAAGCCGTGTACGATATTTTGGGACATGATGCTACTAACAACGGGTTAGAAATACTGCACAAAGTAATTAAAACTGCGGTTGATGTGGCTATAGATCAAGGCAAACAATTAGGCGAGGATATCGTAGGTGTTGCAATGATCACTGATCAAGGTACTACTAGATTCGCGACTATTGATTCTGAAAAATATGGTCGAAGTCTGCTACTCGATCCGCACAAGGGTTATGATATGTACTCCCAAGGTATGTTATTAACCGCTGCTCAAATTTTGAATAATAAAGACCTAGGTAACACTATCGATGAATTTAATTCTGTAGATAGATTACTTAATGGGGGCTTGTCCGTCGATATCGATTTTAGCGGCAGCAATTCACTTACAGACATCAAAAAAGTACTGGAAATTACTGCAGAATTGAATTATGTGCGCCCGAGGCTAAAGATTACGATATGTAATACCTGTGGCAAAAAATCTACTACAATTAACGATGCGAATTGCTCCTTTTGCAATTCTCCATCTATCTTTCAAACCCGATCTGTATTACTTTAGAATAAATGTAGGTGAGGTGAGTTAGGTAGCCAATCTAATTGGCAATGACACACCCGCAATAACAATGCCCAAACCACACACATCTGACAATGGTGATTTCATGGCTCTTTGTCCCAGAGCGTAGATTGTCCATCAAAATTTAAATCTTCACTTACTACACGGTCAAGGATTTCTCTAACTTTGAGAGCACGCGTTGTTCCAAGGCCAGGTATTCTCGCAAGTTCTGCAGTGCTAGCATTAAGAGCTCTATTTGGTGTTTTGAACTTTTGAAGCATTCTACTCGCTAATTTGTCCCCTATGCCTGGTATCGAAGACAAAATCGAAAGCTGCTGAAAGTATGCTGGCTTTTCCTTTTTTATTTTCCTCAAGAGGGGACCAGATTCATCTTTATTCTCTCGCGCAATTTTTGCCATGTGGATTAATGTTTGCGTTGTATACTCTGCAGTTGGTGTATTGATTATCGGAATCCTAAAATTTAGAGCTATCCTTGTCAGTGATTGACAGGCTAGAGGCAAGCGTTCAACCAGAGTTTTCATCTCCTTTTCACTCGTGATTCCATCTGGAATAAGTTCAAGATCCTTCATGTTGCCCTCGATGATGAGTACTGGTTTTGA
>DATBGR010000009.1:0-9672 GCA_036557905.1 Nitrososphaeraceae archaeon
AAACGAAGTCGCAAGCAATTTGTCTGCATTACTGATGTTCAACCATTGTCTAGTACAATGATTATATCATAGATTAACAATATGTGATGAGTTTGTAAATATAACCCAGCTGATTTAGTAAAGTAGTAATTATAGATATTAGTCTTTATTCTGATTAATATGAATTGTATGTCATTATATGGATCTACTGCATAGTCATATTGATATTAGGATCATCTACTCTATCAATATATTATGCTTGCATCTTTTTGACTGAAATTGCGTATTTGACTTCACTTATATTCAACTGTTGGTTAGATATAGTAATGTCTGTAGTCGACCAAATACATTTGAAAAAGAAAAATTGCACTATAACGATGTATTTACTACAGCAGCTCACTATAGGATACTCATCATAGTACCAGACTCAAAGGAGGTTAATATATAGGACAGGTAGGGACAGAAAATAACTCACCTTCCATATCTAATATACAATACAAAGGGAATTGGATAGCTTGAGGGATTATTTGAATAGTAATGGCTAGTCGTTGGGATTTGATACGTGTTATAGGTAGCGTTGTCATACATATTTCTCCTATTTCTAATCTAGCTTATCATTGCAATATATGTACTTTCTTCAGAGCATCTTTATCTATTAATATAAAAATCGATCGATAGCAGAGTCCAATTACGTATTTGAAGCAATCGAATATGGCCGTAATACAGCACACATTTTTATGCTCCACAATTTCTATTTTATAATAAATGAATTTACATACCAGTATAGATTTGACATAAATCATAATTATAAATTAACACCATCCAAATAGTTCTAACAGATGAGTAAATCTATTATTTGTACTAGCCAAGTGTTAGATGTTTGTCGCTTAAATAGCAACGTATTGCTTGATCATCTCTTTTTCTGTCTGCACGATAGTGACGAATCTTTTTGGTCTTAATTGTCGAAATGAATCCCACAGATGATCTGATATCAAGAAAGTTAGAATCTATGGAGTAACTGAACTGAGACATTTATGACTAAGTCGGTATGTTATCAAGACTTGGTAGGGTATTGGATTGATAAAAAATTGAAGACAAATAGTGGCTGCAGCAGCAATTAATAATACAGTAAAAATTAATTCAGATGTACAGATCTAAGAAAGAACATCAAAAGTAAGCAGCTTGACTTGGTCTACACTAGACCATTCATAACTATGATAGATATAATATCTTTATATTATTTATTTTAGAGCCAATCGGAATGGATAGGATAGTATACCTTCCTCCTTGTATCTTCCAGACTATTTTTCTCAATTACCAATCCTTGGTGTTTTAATTCGTCTATTGCATTCTGGATTGTTCTCCTAGGTAAGCATGTCAATGTAATCAGTTCGCTTGTTCAATGGGATGCTTTGTCTTTATTATAACAAATAAATTTAGAAGAAAGTCCTCCTTCGGGTTCCCTACGGTTGTATGAGAAATCATTTGATGATTTTGATACAAAGCCCCTTCTTTGAGATAAGACCTGAATAACTGCATTTAGGCTAATTGCGGCAAGATTTACTCTCTGCCCAAATTCGGCTATCATGGCAGATTGTTGTGATTCAAGTGGTACTTTGAAAATGAAATTGCTAGGTGGACATAATATAATTGCTGCATACGCGTACGTAGAACAACTTGGCAAGGATATAAGCACCTTTCTCGATATAGGAAATTGATTATGTTAGTCAGTATAGTCGAATATGTAGGCATAGCAGAAACATTTCTATCAATTGTAACAGTCTTTATCTTTATGTGTTACCCTGCTACACCGAATCAAGGCTCGGTCGTGACCTATCTTGGCTCGAGAGAACTAGCACTTCAAATACACAATGGGGCGGACACATAAATTGAAGGCGTATTGTAGGATTGGCGATTCAGAAACTCCTAATAGGAACGACTCGGAAATGTCACTCCAGATTTCTGATATGAGGATAATGGATTTCAGATGAGATCTATTGCAATCGTTCCTGGCAGACCGGAAACCGCAGGCATGATTGATTTGCCAGAGCCACCTGATTCTGACGGTTTAGTGTTAGTTCAGACGCGGTCGATTGGCTTGTGCGGCACCGATCTCGAAATAGCCCTTGAAGGATATGGCGTCCCGCCGCCTGGAGAGGAGCGGCTAGTCCTAGGACATGAATCTTTAGGGGAGGTAATAGAGGCTCCTGAGGGGAGTGGTTTTGAGTCTGGAAATCTAGTGGTCGGCATTGTGCGGCGACCAGATCCGTTACCATGCCCGGCCTGCGCAGCCGATGAATGGGATATGTGTCGAAACGGGCGCTTCGTTGAGCGAGGGATCAAGGAATACCATGGCTACGGGTGTGAACGCTTCCGCGTTGATCCGCGTTTTGCCGTACGGATCGACTCAACATTGGGAGACTTGGGTGTCTTGCTCGAGCCTGCGGCTGTAGTGGCAAAGGCGTGGGAGCAAGCTCAACGAATTGGTTCGAGAAGTTGGTTCGAGCCTAGGATCGCTCTAATCACCGGAGCAGGGCCAGTCGGGCTTCTCGCTGCACTGTTAGCACGGCAACGGGGTCTAGAAACACACGTCGTTGATCTGGTCAACAAGGGAGCAAAGCCCAGTTTGGTGGCCGACCTTGGTGCTCAGTACCACAATGAGCCTGTAGTCGATTTGCAGATTGAGCCGGATGTCGTGATCGAGTGCACTGGTGTGGGCAAGGTAGGTAGGGATGCAGCATTACTGGCGGCGCCTGGCGCAATCATTGCCCTCGCTGGATTTTCCCATAACGATCGCTTGGTGGAAGTGAGAATGGGCACAATGACCAGGGCACTTGTGCTTGGAAATAAGGTGGTATTCGGGACGGTAAGCGCAGCCCGTCGACACTACGATCAGGCTGCCGAAGCCCTTGCGCGGGCTAACCCCGACTGGCTCACTCAGCTCATTACACGACGCTTGGCGCCTGAGGATTGGCCTAGTGCACTCGATAAGCGCGAGGAAGATATCAAGGTTATTGTCGACATGACTCTAACTTCGCAATAAAGCTGTACTTTTGGTGAAAGCCCTCGCAACCGGAATGCTACTCTTGAATGTGCAAAGTGTGTGCATCAAATAAGTATTTGAGTTCTTTCATAGCACGATCAGAATTGAAATAGGAGTTTCCGATTGCTATAAAACAAGAGTCCCAACTCCACATATGAGGATAAAGGGTCGGAGAAGGAATCGTGAATTTACCGTTCCAATTTCCTTCAAGTATTTTCTTTGCACCTTCAAAGAGTTCTCCTAGCTCCAACGAGGAGCAAAGGGTCGATCTTGTTTTATATATTTTCGAGATAACTATTGCGATAGTCGATATCTGACGTTATTTTTGAAGCATGGAAGAAAATAGTTCTGATTTGCAATATACTCTTGGATAAGCTAGATACTGAATTAGAATTAACTTAAAACGGAAAACGGATACCTAAGACCGCCAGGTAATCTGATAGACATATGCCGAGCATTTCGGTGCAGTCATAAAGATATGTTTTTTGAGTTAGTGGTTAACTTAAATTCTTGTCCTGGGGAGGTTTTAATCGCTGCGTTACCAAGTTAGTTTGTGATATGTTGTATTCTATTAGTGAAAGCCATGTTTATGCATTATGAAGATGTAATGGAGCTATCTTAGTCGCAGAATGTTTCATTCCCAATAGCTAGAAGTACACATGCACAAAGGATATTGATATATCTTAGCCTAAAGAAGCATATGTAATGCTTACAGATGTGGATGGCATCAATTCGGGACAGATGATAGGAGGAGCAAAATCACAGGAAAATGATGAAGATATGACGACAATAAAGAAAATGTTGATAGCTATTGATGATTCGGAGCATAGAGGAAAAATTATCAGATATGGATTGACATTAGCAAAATCTCTAGGAGCAGATGTGACAGCTATTCACGTTATTGATAGATCTTCAGTGGCTGGTCTAAGCGATCTAGGAGGGCTTGTGGGTTATTTTCAAAGTGGGAATCGTGCGGTCGAAGAAGAATTATCAAAGCATGCTAAAGAAGTACTGGGTGAAGCAGAGGCCCTTGCAGAAAAACAAGGTATGAAAATAAACATACATGTTATAATGAATGTATCATCAGTTGCAGAAGGAATACTTGATTATGCTTCAAGTACGAATATAGATCTTATTGTTATTGGTACGAAAGGCAAAACGGGAGGCCATAGATTCCTTGTAGGAGGTAACGCAAACAAAATCATAGATCATGCTCACTGTCCTGTATTGGCAGTTAGATGAAAATACCCAAATATGACTTCCTAATACCAACATATTGTCAATCATTCAGAGACATCAGAATCCACATAGGATATTACTTCAGAATACACGCTTCACTTTCAACATTTGTAAGTATCCGACTAGTTAATCTGATAGTGTACAAGGAAATGTCGGAATATTCTGGATGTAAACTGTTTATCGTTATCATGCATCGCCATCTTAAGCTTACCATTAATCATCATTATCCAATCCTCTAGTACATGAGAATATCAACTGACCTTTTCTTTCAGATCATCTGCTTGTTACCTTTCTTGAGCAATCGTCTAAACAGCTGATGATGTAATTCCTTTGACTGGAATTACTGAGATAGAATGGGCCAAGGATATCCAACTGTACCATATCATTTGGATGATTCATAGCAAATAATTTGTACCTTCTTATCTTTGTTTGACACTTGAGGATATTAAGGCAATGTCTCTTTAGCACCTTGTAGATAGTTCTGCTGCTTGAGATTCCAACAACCTTTCTTAGTCTAAACTTGATACTATTACATCCAAACCTTTTGGTTAAACGTAGATCAAGGATTATCTCTTCTTAGTTCTGGTGTTATTTTCTTGTAAATGATATGAGGTCTTTTAGAGAGGTCCAAGTTCTTCCATCCCTTTCTGTTTGTATCGGAAAGCTCAACTGGTCCCTTTTGAACTTCAAATGATGATGGTATATATCATCCCTTTTTCATTTTAGAGATTGCAAATCTATTTGTGCAGCTATTACCTGGTTAAATTCAACAGTAACTCATATTTCATATTTTGTAGGTACTTTTTCTTTCAAAATACAAGAAGAATTGTACGGTACACTTTTTGTTGTTTGTCAAATGTTGTTGTAAGTAAAAAGAAAAAAATATCTTAGCTGACCAAATTTGAAGGAATGCAATTGGATGAAGAATATTATTATGATGTTTGATCATAATGATCTATTGTCAGTGTCTGTCTGCATTGCACTGCAGTGAAGTCTTAGATTACAAATACTGGTTTATATCTAGAATACATCATGGACAATAATATTGCTCTCGAGTCCACATCCGTATCTGATATTATGATTATTAATGTAAAAACAGCAAAGAAAACTCAGAGTATCCAAGAAGTTTGTACAATAATGAATGAAAATAAGATTGGGAGTGTTGTTATTTTTAAATGGTATTAACTCTAATATTCAAGACAACGAGCCAATAGGCATTGATACCAAGGGAGATGAGGTATGTGCAAAGTTTACAGATTATTGGATTGGAAGTAATAATATACACAGATCATGATGATGAATTTCGGATGATAGGCAAGTATTGTAAAGACAATAAAAGGAATACATTTCCATGAGCAGTTCGGATCTGGCAACTATTACAATCATAAACGCAGCAGCACATATTTTTAGACGACCATGTCTGTCTGTAAATCCAACAGATCAAATGTTACAAATAGCGACATTTCTTGCTATAGGTCCTCAGATCTATGCAGATGGACTGGTAGTAATCGACGATAAAAAGAAACCTATAGGTAGAATTGACAGCAAACATATCATCTCTAATATTATAGAAACAGGATATCCAGAGTGTTTAGAATTAACTGCAGTACGGATAATGGATGACTTTACTGGAAGTCTAAATAAGAATTCGTCTTTGGGTAAAGTATTAGAGATTTTTGACAAAACAAAGTTTGCATTTGTTCCTATAACAGCAAACAATAGTAGTAATATTATTGGTAGTACTCCAAATTCAAGAACAGAAGAGGAAGAGGATGAGTTAGTTGCATCAATTTCCATAAGGGATGTTTTACCTATAATAGCGAAAATGAATATTGATAGACCAATAAAAGATCTATCTTCCACATTAATATCAGTAGATAAAAATAGTAGCATTAGATATGCAATAGACCTTATGATCAAACATGGTATACGAAATATTGGTATCAGAGAGGATAATAATAGGGATAACAACAATAAAACTAGCAATCATAATAACCAGAATAGAAAGACTAACCTATTGCGCATTCTAAATGATAGAAGAATACTAGAATTTCTATTCAGTCATAAAGGAAGAAATATCGTGCATGCAAATGGTATTGATGGTTTAGCAGAGATTGACATAATCAATCACTTGAATATGCTATCTATAAAGAGGGTAAAATGTGATACTACGGCAAGTAAGGCAGCAGAACTTTTAATGGATATACGGAACCCTTGTTTGATTTTAGAAGATAAAGAGTACGATGATGGTGATAATTATTCTATAGTGACTCCTTGGGATATAGTTATGAAACAGTGATATTAGATCACATTCTTTTTTGGTTAAGTATTGAACCTAATAATATATCAGTGAATTATATAACCTGGCTATATTCTATTGTATAAGGCCATGTGTTAGAAGGTGTGATAGAATATGATCCGGCAACTGGATATGGCAAACGAATCAAGGACGCGCGACTAGGATTAGATGAGGATTTCTATTGTGCAGATAGTCACATGGAAACGGTTACACATTCACATCTGACAGTCATAGCCAGGAAAAGAGTTCACAGAGAAAAAGATCGGAAAGCATACAAAGACTTGGTATCTCACCCAACAAATTTAAACCGAGCATACACAATTTATGATCCCATGTCAACCAGTTTCCTATTCACTCCAACTGGAACAGACCACAGCGTATTCAGTGTAGCCAAATTCGCTACAGAATCGGATAAACCACAGGAATATCTAGCAAAAAATTCTATCCGAATTGGGCAAAAGGTAGTAATCGATAGCATAAGTGATGAAGTGAGATTACATCCAGACGAACAGATATTCAAAGCAGATGAAGCAAAGCATGAGGAAGTAAGAGAACAGGAAGCAACGACACAACAGGAGTTAGAACAAATGAGAGCGACTAAATCAAATGTCTGAAAACTATCATGATTTTATGGTATGTCCCAGGTGTAAGATGGAAGTAATAATAGTTACCTGGTCTAACGAAGGTAGAACTGAGATGTTGTGTGACATGTGCAGGAGAGAAGTAAATGACTTTTACAATCATCTAAGGTGACGCATTAAAGGAATTTGAAGACCAATATGGAAAAATGTATCTCATGGCACAAAACAAACTAGTTTTTCAGATTTTTTGAAATGATTATGGACGAAGAACGATTAAGAGAGAGAATAATTAATCAAAAAATGAAGTTAAGATAGAGTAATCCGGTTGGTATGTGTCCACCAATAATGTCAAAGAATCGTACATTGCATGAGAGTGTATTTAATTTATAGAGTTTATAGAATGTGAGAGGAGATTCAAAATGGGCTTGCTGATATAAGATACTCCTTATATGACCTGAATCCGTGTGAGTTGGACTGTGACTTGAAGTACTGCACTGCATTAAAGCGAAAACATCGACCATATATGCAGAATTCACCAAGTAACCATTGGGAGAGGATATGTGAGATAATGAAGACACAAACCATCAAAACTATGCAAAGACAAGTACAAGACAAGCATTATCTCCTGCTAACTATACCATGGCTTAAGCACGTTGTCGACCGCTTGTATTCTGAACACAAGTACAAATTAGCAAATGAGATCTTGATCAAGACAATGAGGGAGTATGGATATCTTCGGTAAGTACCAACTAAATGACGATAAAAACGATAAAGAAACTCGAGGTTAGTGGAGTAAACTCTTGCTTTGAGAAGCTCAAAGCAAGAATAGTCCTAGTCGACCTCCAACACATCAGTAACACAGATCTTATTGCTATAACCATCACATTAACTAACGATCTAAAAATCTAAAATCTAAAAATGGTTAAATAATATTGCAAACATTCTAATTAAAAAGAACGGAGATTTCGAATACATATGCTTTCTATCTTTACATCTATTTCATTCCTTGAATAAATCTATTATAACACACATGGTAATATTTAATCTATAAATGGATTGTACGAAAAACTGAACTTTATTATCTATCGGTTTTTCGCAATGCTTGTTAAATAGCCTTCTAACATTTTCCAGAGATGTTCCTTACATAAACTAAATATCTCAACATGTATTATATTATCTGATTTGATTAGTATCGACAAATTATGATATCCAATTATATGCATTTCTATTTATGTCTTAAGCATAAAATTCGTTGGTACTCACTACGATGATCTTCATGCAACGCGGTAAAATTGGTAAGGATACTATTACTATGCGGAACAACGTATAATAAGCACAAAGATACAAGCCAATCTCAATTATATGAGATTATGGTTTACTCAAAATGGCTAATCCAGTGATATATCTTGTACCATATACGCATTACGACGCAATATGGGTTTCATACTGTCGAGAACAACAAACTTTCACATTTCAGTATCGTGTTGTATTTTTTATTTCCTTTGGGTAATGTATATCTAAGCATCATTTCACAGGAACTGCAGTTTCATACCAATTCCTTTTTGTTATTCGCACATTCAGTACAAACAATTATTCTGTCAGGACTGCTGTTGCCCTTTACTTGGTAACCAATAACTTTACGACAGTCATAACATTGCAATGCGACTGCACACAATTTATGAATTGTCTTGCCATCCGCATAAACTGTAGGTTGAGATTCAGTGATTGCCCTTCCGCACTCGTAACAGTGAATACTTTCCATATACTAATTAATACATAATTTAATATATAATATATGCTAATATTATGCTGCTTAGTGGATAATTTATATAAAACGGTATCATCTCAGTCTGCAGCAACCAGAATAGCAATAACAAAATTGTGGTTGTAATATTAATTGGTGGATAATCATTAGTTCTCTGATGTAATAAAGTAATGTACTCAAACTAATAGAAATAAAAATCTGACCAGATATCATTCAGCTTGCTTCGAGCTCTTTGATCGTTTCATCTATATCTTGCTTTTCCTTGTCTAAATCATCTTGATATTCCTTAAGCAATTAAATACGCTGCTAGGAATCGTCACCTCAACGTATTTGGCTAGGAGAATGTACGAGAAAAATCAAGCTGATCCTACATTAAAGACAATTTCTAGGTTTACGGAAGTGGAAGAACTAGGTAAACAAGCGCGGTAATACTCTATTTTGGATGTATTTGCCTGGAGGTAGGTTTTCATTACAGACAATATCTAAATGCGTGATGTAGCATGTTCGAGAATAGAGAGATGCCGGTCGACAATTAGCAGAAAGATTAAGGTTGTTTTTGAACAAGAATCAAAACAAGGATAGATTCAATAGATCTAATCCCGAGAGGCTTGCTATACCCAGAGGCGGTGTAATTACTGGTGACGTTTTGGCTTCAATTCTTGGATTAAATTTAGACATAATTGTTTCAAGAAAGATAGGTGCTCCGCATAATCCAGAGCTTGCAATAGGTGCAGTAATGCACGATGGTAGTTTCTTTGCAAACTCC
>DATBGR010000010.1:0-8004 GCA_036557905.1 Nitrososphaeraceae archaeon
CTCAATTAACACTGGTCTTAAGATAACCATTATCGGTTATCTCGCAACCATGTTTACTATAGGTATAAATGAGTTGTGGCATTTTTGGTTCGTAGAAGAGATATTTTCAGTTCCAAACCACTGGTGTTTCAATATGGGAGTTGTTGTGGCTTTCATGGGCGCTCTTGCGTATGTAGTAAGAGTATATGCAAGACTGGTAGAACTTGGGGCGGAAACACCTGCAAAGAATCCGTATGTAGCTGAAATGTACAAACTAGCACTTGAAGGAAAATTATATGGTAGATCAATACCTTAGAAGTAGATTCGAATAGTGAAAGAAAGAAAGCAAAAGTGCCAATGTTAGTTCAATAGGAGATCATACTGTCAAAGTTATTGATCTCCTAATTTTTCTCATCTTTTTGTGGTGTTAGAACATGACTATATTTTAGTTTAGATGTCGGACTTTATTGTCAATTGCTAGTCAGAATGCTATGAATGCCAACTTCTCTATACTTGACAATAATGTCTTGGGTTCGTAAAACACCACCTTTTGAATACCATTATCACTTTCTAGATGCAAATCATAAATTGACGCAGAATAAAAATGTGCTAAATTATTGAATTAAATAAAAAATTTCGAAGAAATCAATCAGATCTATAATCAATAAACCTACGATACGTTTTCTGTCTTTTAATGGCTACTCCATAAACTTATCCTGCGCCGACTCTTTTAGCACACTTTATACAGGAGGATTTACAAGAAAAGGTATCTATTTGATTAAGCTTACGAATATTCAACTTTTTTCTACATTATTTGAATTATAGGATTCTAATCATGTAGAACTTTCTAGGGTACTGTCATGAATAAGTTCGAACATCCAGTGATTGGCTTAGATTACTTCCAAATCTCAAAGCCTAACAGCAAAAATCCCTTAGCTTAGAATCTTGCAATGATGCAAATGAAGTGGACATATCCTTACAAGGTTGACATATTAACATGACACTGAATCATACAAATACTTCACAGAAGATACAATCGATTTATAGAAATATCTGCAGCAGTCTTTCTTGGTCTCTCTTTTTTGCAAAATCAATACTGCGATGCAGAATAATTTCCGGCTAGTATTTGTCTCAAAAGGCCCAAATTCAAATAGGTATTAATTATTGCTATGCTATAGTCGGTTATGGTAGAACGTTGGATTGGATTTACCAACCTGTCATTACTGGAACAAGCTCGTGCCAGGGTAATTAAGACTTTAATGGAAGGAGTACAGCTTAATATGTCAACAGAAGAAGCGAAAAAACTGTTGAAAAGACATGCAAATACTAAATTAAATTTGGTGATTATGTTTGTAGATATTAATGACTCAACACGAATGAGTCTTTCATTATCACAAGATAAATTTGCTCTAGTAATACAAACTTTTGCTCAAGAGATAGGTATTGCTGTCTTGGGTTATGGTGGCTATGTGTTTAAGTACGAAGGTGATGCCATAGTCATACTATTCCCAGCTGATTTTGACGAGGTAAAAGCGTGTGAGAATGCATTAGACAGTTCTATTGCAATATTGGGAATCCTAAATGAGGTTATTAATCCTATATTCAGAACAAATGGCCTACCAGAAATTACCGTAAGAGTGGGAATGGCTTGTGGCTATATTCTAGTGGTTCTTTACGGTAAGAGTTTGGAGAACGCACACATAGACATAATTGGTTCTAGCATAAGCTTAGCTGCGAAGATTACATCTATTGCAAAAGCCAATCAGATATTACTAGGAAAAAATATTTATAACAATCTTCTTTCTTCTACCAGTAAAAAATATTCATCTAATAGATGCGATTTTACAGAAATAATTCTTGATGTAGCAAAATGGAAATACTTATCTCATTTTGATTCTCGCAGTATGTATCATGTATACGAATATTTGACAGACTAACTTGAGTTAATCCAAAGATTGAAAATAGTAGTATATTGATTATAGTCCTTTGCACTACACTCATTAAAAGTAAATGGATATATTATTATCCTTATTGCTAACTAGTGGCTATCTAGTATATTTTATAGATCATTTGATTGCAAATTGCAAATATGGATAACATCAAAATTGTCTCAATTGTGTAAAAAATATAATAGTCATTACAATACTTAATTAATTTCAGTTATAGATAGGATATAATACTTACATGCCATATAGATTACTATTTTGTCAAGTCTAACCATTATATTTATCTAATATAATTCCATATACTATTAGCATCGAATAATGATTGAAGATTCTTGTAGTTTATTAATGATATATCCTTGATGGAAATCCCATCCTCCAACTCTCGGACTACAATTAAGAATCTAATATGGGTTAAGTCTTATACTATTCTGTCAATAACCGTTTCCTTGGTGCTAGCAGCATCTGTAGTAACAATAATTTCGATTATTGCTCAGTCGATTGATGGTAGTGATAATATCGATATAGCGTTAGCACAAACACAGGGCAATACCTCTGCACATACTACTGCTACTAATTTCAACACTTCAACTAATAGCATCGATACATTCAAAGCAAAGGGACAAATATCTAGTCTAGTTTCTGATGTTTTAGCCGGACGTCCTTCTAGTAATGCATCGGAAATATGGGTTCTTGGCGGAAATTGGCAGTTTGACGTAAGTAAAGGAAATTTAACCAATCTCCAAATTAACATTTTAATGACTAAGATTAATGGTAAAGGAGCACATCAGCATGCAATTGAAAGTATAAGGAACTCGACCGGTGCTGTATTGCCAGGCCTTAACAAACAAATAGTCTTGACAAGGGGTAATTACACTGATTTTAAAGGCATTGTCGATATAGCTACAAACGGAAAGCTAAAGTGGAAAGATGTCCCAATAGTTATCAATATGCTAAACGGAAATGTATTCAATATTCATATAAACCCTACAAAAACTGATGACCATTTCAAAGGCTTGCCCGTATTTGGCACAGTAAAATCTGTAACAGATCAGAATGGTAATGAGTTATTAAATCGATAGCGACAATAACGGTAATAAATCAAGACTATTCTTTCTTTCTATATAGCTTGGATAATTAAATACCATTCATTTCTAACGTAGAGTTTCCTCCAGCAAGCAGGTAATTGCCGATGGTACTGGTATAGGTAATTTAAATCAAATTGGAAAAGTTATGGGAAAGGTCAAAAAATAATAGCAAACAACACAAATATTGGTAATCCCATGCCTTTCAAAATTTTACAAAAGAGCATAAGATTAAATCTTCCACGCCTCAGAGTATCAAGTCTCTTCCTCTTCATCCACAACTGTTAAAGTCAAAAAATATGACTACATCAGCAAGCGGAGGTGGTAGTGGCAACAAATCTGGTGGTTAGTCTATTTTTTGAAATATAACACCAATGTTGGGACTGGGGAATAATATCATTATGGCTTACTGTCCACTTAGGCGATAAGTAACAGACTGTAAGCAGATATTTATTACCTAGCATTGGTCTGTTAACTGATTGCTAATGGCCAATATGTCTATGCTTAGGCTATATGATTGAATAAATGGTTGCTTGCCTTAATATTAGTGATGTTATTAAATATGCTCTCAAGCAAAGCAATTCATCGAGTTAAATATACTATGATTAATTAAGCTAGACGGATATGATATATCTTAGGCAATCAGAAGTTATCACTATCTTTAGCGGCATAGCATTAATTATGATAATACTTAGGTAAAGCGTTCGCCTTTTTGTGTATGTCGCATCCGATTCTTTTCTGACAGCACTTGTGTTATGGCTCTAAATGACAACAATGACATAGAAATATTTGTCATAATGCCTGCAAACAGAATTAACTGGGATATGGGATTATTTACTATTACGGTCATTCTGACATCAAATTCTATAATCAACAGAATTATAGACGTTACACCTATGGGAAATGAAATAAATGGTATAACAGATTGTATTCTCGAAAGGTTCATCTCTTTATTTTGGCTAGAATGTGGTCTGCATCATTCTCACCCTCTGCTATCAACTTTTTAATCCTATAAGTAGAAAAATCTGTATCTTCAAGTAGATAGTGAAGGCTTTCTTCCCTTCTGCCAATTCTAACTACATCAGTTAAAGATGCCCCATGTTTTTGATTCAACGAATGGTATTCCAATTCCATTTCTTTGAGTTTTTCTCTAGTCACCTCATCTATTCTGGCTTTGTTGGAATGAAGGACTTCATATATGTGTCTGATAAGAAATAGATACCTATCCATTTCCTTTAGTGTTTCAATACTTTTATCAGTTTTATCCATGAATATAATATCCCTGGCTCTATGCCATACCTCAGTCATATTTGTTGGAAGTTCCTTTTGCTGCCTGGGAAAAACATCAACAATATAAAATTTCTTGTATATCTGTGGAGAACGTCGCGCTACTTCTAACATTGGCGTGTTACTGAGCAAACTTCCATCCCACAGATACTTTCCATCTTCTTCAGTCCATTTCAAGCCATAGAAAGGATATCCAGCACATGCAACTATTTTCTCTATATCTATATCAATGTAGGCGTTATCAAAAATAACAGATTCTCCTTTTTGAATATCAGTACAACTTATGATAAGCCGAGTATTCTTTCTATCATCATTTTTAGTATTATGCTCATTATCATTTCTATTACTATTATGATTAATTTTCTTTAGCTTGTCAGCATCTAGATAATCTTTCAGTGTTTTTTTTAGTGGGGCTAGATCAAATAGATATGTCCACCTATACGGCACAAAGTAATCTTTGGAAGATGGAATAAACCATCTGGGTATGAACACATTTGGATTTCCATATGAAAGAGAAATAATTGATGACCATATGGCCATCATTTTATCAGATGATATAAATGGAAATGTAGACCGTAGGAACGTATTTGGTAGACCGTTATTCTCAGATAATGATAACCAAAACTCCTCAAGTATAGATGATGGATCACCACCACCAGCATTTTGTGCAGACACTATTATTGAAGCATTTAGAGCTCCAATGGAAGCACCAGCTAGAATATCAAAATCTATACCATTTTTACTCAAACTCTTATAAACGCCACATTCGTATGCCCCCAACGAGCCACCACCTTGCAGTACAAGAACTGTCTTTGAATCACGTAAAAGTAGATTCTGGTTATTTTCTCTCATAAGTATAATCTATCCCACTTATTTCTTATCTATTCGACTTAGTATCTATAGGTTTTCTACTTTTAGGATCTATCTGGGCTTGGCAGTAGTTGCACTATTCAAAAGATGCCTAATTGTCGCTAACTGCAAATGCGTGCACATACTTTTTATA
Source organism: Nitrososphaeraceae archaeon (assembly GCA_036557905.1). Classification (GTDB taxonomy): domain Archaea; phylum Thermoproteota; class Nitrososphaeria; order Nitrososphaerales; family Nitrososphaeraceae; genus JARBAU01. The sequence goes on from DATBGR010000010.1 coordinate 5,298, forward strand.
TATGACTAATTAGATATATCTAATGAAAAGAAAGGTAGAACAAATAATTGGGTCTAAGGAGGATTATGAGTAGGCAACATGACACCAAGTCTAGGGATTCTTAACCTGTTGACAAAAAATATACACAAGTACTCCAATTACAAGTGGCCTGAAGGTTACTTGTCAGTAGATTTACGCTTGGAGGTATTATAAGCCTATGAATATAGCCGAACCTGAGCAACCTATCCAGATTATTGCAAAAACTTGCGGCTGCAAAGGGGCAGCAACCAAAATTACGTACTCTTTTATTGATACCTACCATAGTCTATGTTTTGATAAAAAAGATATTATATCATCCGAATTGGAAGCATGTGACAGTCTATTGGAGCACACTACGGATCAGAAAGATAGAAAATCAATTCAAAATGAAATCGCAGAACTGAAAATGGCATTAGATTTGATGCCCTAATTTCTGGAATGCTTTTATTTTCCTGCTATAAAATGCAAATCAGATTTCTGGTGTCATAGAATCTGCTTATCTCCTGATATTAAACGTCTTACAGTCACAGTAATTTATACCTCATTTCTCAATTTTAAGTCTAGCTACAGTGGGCTCAATGTATGCTAATTGAATTGAATTGAATTGAATATAGCTGCCATTCATTGTTGCTTGAACTCTCAGGAATAACTTTAATTTCTAATTAACTTAACTATTCCTCATGCTATACAAAATGACTCAAGCTATAGTGATTAGCTAGTGGCCCTCATCTTCTTTTGTAAGGGCTTTAACATAGATCTATATTAATTAAATTGTATATATTAGCTTGAGATGAGATGCTGTAACCACCAATCAGACCAAAAATGATACGTACTCACAAACTTACCTTGGACTCATTACTATTGGCAGCGGAATAGCGTTAATATCAGCCATCTTGGTTATTCAATTTGTTGCAATTTCTGCAATTACTTCAAATGTACTTACTTTGACAGATAATAGCAACACATTTTTTAATAATATCGCGTTGCCCACGTTTGCTCTAGTCCTGCTCAGCATAGTTTTGATAGTCTTGGGGCTAAGATCAATTTTAATTTCATACTTAGGAATATATGACAAATCAAAGCTAGCGACAAATTATAATATTTACAAATTAAATTCAACTATATTTAGCACAAAATTAAGTATAGCATCAATTTTTAGGCATAAGCATTATTCAAAGATCTTTTGGATCTCAACGTTTGGTTACTTTATCCTATTTCTATTTTCTTCCAATACTCTGGTTTATAGACAGAATTCCGGATTGTCACTGCCACGGTATAATCCTCTTGCATCTTCAGTTTATGTAATTGGATGTTGTGGTAATCCAGGTTCATTTCCCATTATAACATTAAATCTAAACGACAACCTTGGATTTGTGTTTATCCCAATTAATGTTATTCTGTTAGTATTCTTGTCCGTTTTAGTTGGACTTAATATTAGTTTATCTTTTAAGAGCATAACTGTTACTTTTATCAGAAATTCTCGACGCTATAACTCTCGCAATAACCGAGGAATTTCATGTTCACTTCTGGGTGCTTCAACCGGGTTGTTAGCCGCTTGTCCCACATGTGCAGTCAACTTCATCTTCATTCTTATTGGGACAGGGGTGACGATAACTGCAGCTGGATCATCTGTATCAGCTGCTACCGTTGCAATAGGACACCTCCAGCCATTATTTATTGCTATGAGTTTTATAGCACTCATGGTAGGACCACTAATAATTACAAGATATAGCAAATTATAATTTATTGCAATATCAGTGATTAATACTGAGAGTAGGATCACTCAAGTAAATAGACTAGACACGCAATCGAATCTTATTATTATTAATCATCTTTATAGGTTAAAGAGTGCATATATTATTTGTAACATGATCACTATTATGCGGATAGGCCAAGTAGTATTATTGACTCTAGTCGTGTTAACTCTCCAGACTATGTCTCAACTTATTTCAAATATTTTCTTTAGTAATCCCGAAGGATACATATTCAGCACTATCAATTACAAAATAGAACATATTGTAACTCCTGCATTCGCCAATTATCCAACTGTGACTAGTACCAACTTACAACAAAATCAAAATCAAAATCAAAGTACTCACTCTATAATTATAAAATCTGGGTCTGGCGAAAATGCCGGAGTAGTTCCAGTCGCATTCGAACCTAATCAGCTATTCATCAAAACTGGAGATAAAGTTGTATGGGTCAATAAAGACAGAACTAATCATTCTGTTGTATCCTTGAGTTTCAATTCTGGAATCATAGAACCAACGGGATCTAAGGGTAACTCCTACAGCTATGTATTTGCTAGGCCTGGAACATATATTTATGTTGATAGATTCCATCCATATATGGGAGGAGTTATCTACGTTGATGTTCCTGCTTCTCAACGTGAATTAATTTCTACTACAGGTGGAGGGTTCTTTAATGTTAAAGTAGAAATGCCTCAAAACGCGGCGTATAAGAATAACTATGGACCTTATTTTATTCCTGCTACTGTAACAGTTCCTCAAAAAGCCAAGGTGACGTGGATTAACAAGGACTATGTTACACATACTGCAACGTCTGGTGACGGTGGCAAAGCTTTTGATACACACCCAATTTTGCCTGGAGAGTCAAAAACACTAAATATTAATTTGCCTAAAGGTGCCTATTCGTATTACTGCGAAATCCATCCATGGATGTTGGGAAA
>DATBGR010000011.1:0-4663 GCA_036557905.1 Nitrososphaeraceae archaeon
ATTACCCTTGATATATGTGTCCTTGATAGTGTCAATTCTCTTTTGTAGCTTTTCGATATCTCCAGCTCTTTCACAAATTTTCGTAATAACTGATGTGGCTGATTCTACATCTATACCAGCATGCCACATCATGCCGCTAAACTGGAAAGTGAACTTGTTATGATTTCCTTCCTGATAGTACTTTCCTGCTAATGGAACGAGTGCAAATATTGTTTCTTCAGAAAGTGAGTAAAACTGCTTACTGTAACTTTTTCTTACTGTATCTTGTTGCGATCCTTTTGAACTGTATGGATGTCGTTCAGATAATATGCAGTCTGATAGATCCTCGTCCACAAGCTTATCATAAAGTCCGTCTAGTATGGCAATTTTATCAAGCCCAGTGTGATAATAACGAAAGCTCTCATCATTTCTATGAGTACTTGGTGGGACATCTGCATGTGCATTATTTTGACATTTTATTTCAAAGCAATGAAACTGATCTATACAATCTGACAGCTGTACAGATACATGATGTTTAGAATGTTCAAACCATAGTACAAGATATCCCCACTCTTTGCGAGTTTTAATGACCATTGTTTTTGTTTTCAAATCATCAATTAGCTTCACTTTACGCTCATCTTTATCAAAAATTTCGCCATCAGTATCTAAACCATGTAATGTTAAGCTATTCCCGAAATTATCTTTAATTGTAGCTGGTCCAAATAAGACAGCTATGTGTTTAATATTGTATTGTTTAATATCATTTTCTAGCAACCCAATATTCTCAAAATAGTAACTAGAATTGGCAACAATTTTCTGTTGTAATCCTTGTGGAGGATGATGATTTTTCATTAACAGAACAATAGGTATGCCTAGCTTGACGTAACTTCTCGCACATATATATAGATCATTATTGTCATTACCAGTGTGATTAACTTTTGACGTCATATTAGACTCACATTAGCTTTAATCAGTCGACAAGTCGATTACATTTGGATTATCCGCTGCAGGCTTTCTGAAATTGACTTATTCTTGACCTAGCAATTTCAAAAGTATCAGGATCTATTTCTATGCCAATAAATTTTCTGTTGAGCTGCAACGCTGCTAATCCAGTTGTACCACTACCCATCATTAAATCTAATACCATTTGGTTTTCCACAGTGAGCCTAGAAATTACATGTAGAGCCTCATCCGTACTCTGCTGCCAATCATGTGATATATTATCTTCACGAGTAGAATCTACTAGATCGGAAATAAACTCGGCCGTATTAAATTTGGTTTCTCCCTTGATATGCCAAAGCAATGGTTTCCACTTGATCGAAACACCCTTTCCCCAAGCTCTAGCAAATGAGCCTTGAAGTTTGACTGCAATGATCCAATGATATATTAGTCCAGTCTCCTTCATGTAATCTAAGATTAATGGAATTGCATAAGTACCACAATAACAAATAACGCTGCCGCCAGGTTTTAAAACTCTTCCTGCAATTATTGCAAGCTCCTTGTACAGTGATAGCGACTTCTCGCCGTATGGCGGATCTGTAAATATTAGGTCAATTGAATTATCAGGGATACCTTTTGATTTGTCTATAAAATCACCAAGAATTAGCTGCGTATTGCTGGGTATAGTTGACGGATTTTGTCGACTTTCTTCAATTGCCTTTTCTCGCTCGGATATGCGGTTGTAGATGCTGAATGCTTTATTGGTAGTTATATTTTTCAAATTCACCTTCTGCCAGAGGTCTTCGAATAGCTCGGGTTTAGCAGATGCAGCTTCATGAAGTACTTCTAATTTTCTTAGGGTAGTGTCGCTTATTCCAATAGCTTTTGCGATCCTTTTGCTGCGTCTAGGACGACCAAAATGTGGTTGTCCTTGATTATTGGTAGTTGGAGGCTTATTAGTACCAGGCTTAATCTGGGTTTCAGATTTAAAATTAATCTCCCTAGATTCAAGATATTTTTTTACCGCAACCATTTCTTCAGGTGTAAAATCCTTTCTTATACTGTTCTCATCGATTTCCCCATTTTCTTTTATTTTTATATCTATTATTGTTACAGGTATATATTCACGACCTAGTTTTCTGAAAGCCTCAATTCTTCTTCTGCCTGCTACTAATGTACCATCTTTTGTAATTGATATGGGATGTAGCAGTCCATTAATTTTGATACTCTCAGCTAGGTCACTAACATCTCCGATATCCTTTCTAAATCGATTCTCTATTTTGATATCTTTGATTAGGATTTGCTGTACTGCATCGATCTCTTTAGGCAAGCTAAATTAACCACTATTCTGAATCTTTATCGTGAGTGTGTCCGTCCGAGATATCGAAATAATCACATAGACGCATTTGTCTATATTTTTTCCTAGTTAGATGCTGCTTGTTTGGTTCTACATCATTACTAGTATTGGTATTCCTCTCATCAGACAATTTAAAAATTCACCCTATCTGAATCATTATTCATAATTTTGTTATCAATCAATCCGCTTTCTAGAAGTGCATTTTTACAAGAGTCACAGAATAGTCCGCTCTTATGTATAAATCGAATCCATAAACGGTGTACTCCTATATTTTGACACCCCTTGCCTGCACATTGCTTATATGCATGGAAAGCTTGTTCTTTTATAGAGTCCATAGTAGGATCACCGATCCGAGCTATTTGGTCTCAGATGTATGCTGGTTGGAAGCGGCTAAACTCTGGCCAGCATACATCATGTTTCTAGTATGTATTATCTCTTTCATGTTCTGTAAGGTTACTATCTTAGTTGCCTTGTCTGGATACAGTACAAATGGTGTCGATATGTCTATGTGAAATTCCTTCTTTACTTCAGCTGGAATAATTATAGCCAAAGACTTGGAGGTCTTCGATCCAACTGCGTACGGCTGTATAACATATACAGATTTCATTCTGCATAAAGATGCTCAAAATGGATATAAGGATCTGGTTTGTCGTACTGAATGTGAAGATCAAGCCAGTGGATAGAAAAATAAGAATTTTACGCACGCTTTTGAGTGACGATATGACTGTTAACAACATTTTCGTCAAAACTGGTTTGTCTGATAAGAAATCTATCACAGATGCAATTACAGAAATGGAAGTAGCTGAATTAATAGCAGAAAGAAAACATCAAAAGCATTCACAAAAAGAAATTATGTATTTGACAAAATCTGGTAGAGAGCTTGCGGATATGATAATTAGTTTAGATGAATATATAAAATCAATCTATGAGCTACACGAACAAGCCAATGAAAAGGTCTTGTTTGTAAAGGGAAGATATTTAGCCATCCTGCAATATGAAGACATTGAAAAGCAGAAATATCTGGAGATCAAAAAAGATTATCTAAGAACATTAAGAAATATAGGCTGGAAAGATTCTGAAATAGAATTCTATAATTGTTGCCGCACGAATATAGTTGATTTTATAGCCTATTGTGAAAAAAATTTCCTTAATGTTTTACTCTTGAGATACTCTAATATTCTTCGCTCATTTAAGTTGAAAAAACTGCAAAAATTTATCATCAGAGAGATAATTATGGCCGCGGTCAATGAAAGAATCTCATTCATGTTAGAACATATTGAGGATCAAATTTATGGCTACTCAACCATAAGAGTTCATAATCCTCTACAAAATAAGATAATGCCTACAGTTGTTGAACAAGGATCTAGTGATGGAATTCTCCAATTATTTAGAGACATTGTAGATATAGTAGCATGGAATCCACTTCCATTTGTAATTAAGGAAGAAATAAGAAACGTATTAATCTCATTTTTATCTCTTCTAAATCCTCCTCTTACAAATTTAGATTTGTATATATCTGACCTGATAAACCTAGCGAAGAAAAAAGTACATTTTCTGGAAGTGGAGAGGAAACATTATGATAAGAATCATAGATTAGAAAGATTATCGTGTAAAGGCTTGTATTTTTTCTTACAGATATATAAGGAGTACTGCGCTAAACGAAATTTCGAATGCGTATACCTACAAGATCCACTACTACTAACCTATCTTTCCTAGATCTATCTTTTGAAGTAATATTTGGAATTTTCCTTCCATTTCATCACGTATATCTTTTAGATCCTGTTCATATTTTTCCCTAATTGATTGTATCTCTCTATCTTTCTCCTGTAGTTTTGATTCAAGGTTCTTTCCAGCTACTTCAAAGGTCGTATAGTCCAAGAATGTAAGATATTTCATACATTTTGTAGCATAGAGTTGCCTTCGTTCCTGTTCTTTCTTTGTATAATATGGGGATTTACTGTGGCCTAGAAACCATTCTGAATAATCTTGATTTGTTTGATCACTAATTACAGTTTTTACGAATCGCCTGAAGGAATGCAGCGTTATTTTTCTTCTTTTTTGTACGCCATCCTCTTTTCTTTTGTCTAAACCCACAACTGCTAACAACTTTTGAAATTCTATAAGTATCTTAAAATACAAACCATGTGGAGACTTGGATTTGTAGATCGTAAATACGAGATCATCCTCTTCTGCATTTCTTGGTCTTTCTTGGTTGTTATATTTCCAATCTAGCCACTGTCTCACATACTGTGTTGCTTCATCAGAAATGTAAACATCTCGGGCGATCTTTGTTTTAGAGTACTCTTTTCTAATGTGAATTCTAGTTGGATTGGTTGTAAAGTTGATATCTTTAAGTCTAATAGCTAATGCTTCAGAAGCTCTGGCTCC
>DATBGR010000012.1:0-9890 GCA_036557905.1 Nitrososphaeraceae archaeon
TGCTGGTTCAAGATCGAATGTTTGATTCTTATTGCCTGCAGACACAATTACTTTGAGCGTATTTTCTAATCCCTGTACTGGTTTTGTAGCATTGGCTTGGGAGTTCATTGGATCCTTAGGATCTGGAGAATATGCAAAAAAGTCGACTCCAGATTTATCGTCTACGAATATAGGCTCGTTCTGTGAACCCATCACTAATAAGTAGTCCTTGCCACCAATTGTGAAAAGTCCTCTCTGATGAGCCAACACAGAGTTTGCACTAATTGACAAGAGAATTAATGCTGCTGCGGTACATCCTGAAATATACAGTATCGTATTTTTATTGGATTTCATTTGTCATGTAGTTTGCTGGTGTTGATTTAAATGTTATAGAATATTCGACGAATGTACCATTACCCTGATCGTTGATCAGAAGTTAACAACATCGAGTGTATGAAGGTATATTCAAAAGAACAAGATTGAAACGACTTTCTCAAATAGCAGTTATAATCAATGTCAAGAAAATGAGAGCAATTACCCATAACATGATATTGATTCAGTGTTACAAGATCAATTGCGTCAAAATGTACACGAGTGCAATGCTAACCAATCTTCGTTAGGTCACTTTATTGCTATTCGAATAGAAGTGAGTAAATTCGTTAATTGTTTACTATTAATTACCTCCTTCAAATCTATCTATAGCTATTTTAAGGTCTTGTTTGCTTCTCTTATATGTATACCAACTTATTACGCCAAGCATAATAGACAGAACTATCGCAAGTATCGCAAATGAATCGAATTTTGGCATTGGTTCTTGATTTTGTGAATTACCCAGATTATTATTGCCTCCAATATTACCACTACCCATTTTCATATTCGTGTTGGATGATGGAGAGGATGTAGATGCAGTTGGTGGGTTAGCGACTTTAGACGTAAAGTCATAATTCAAATCATAATCTGACTGTCGTTGAGCAGCCAGAGCAATATTCCATTCTCCAGGAAGACCGATAAATGTACCAACAGTAAATACATTTGGTTGGATTTTCTTCATTGTGACAACGATTGGACCAATATCTGCCTTTTCATTCTTGAAAATCAATTCAGCTCCTGTTACTTTGGTGTATGGCTTTTCGCTCAGGTCGGTAAAGGTAATCTTAAATGTATTAAATCCCGAGTAAAATGGATTTATTTCTATCTTTGCATTTACATTCATTATATTTGCTTGTTTTACTAATGTACTATTTTTTGTCTGCATCTGCATCTGATTTCCAGACATCGGCATTTGAGATGAAGACGATGGAGTGTGGGCCATATTTGGCATATTTGGCATATTTGGCATGGAAGCCATACTCATTGAATTAGGTGATGTAATACTAAGCAGAGACGCTACTAGCAAAAGGAATATCGCTAATAAGGATTCAATTTTTACAGTATATCCGAATCTAGAAAATATAGATGCTTCATTGTTTGAGTTTATATTAGAATTATTAGTTTTTTTATTCCTAGCAACAAGTCTAGAAAGTTTTTGAATTACTTGATTATCTTTATTTTTAAAATTTTGTACTAGGTTTTCGTTATTGTTAACTGAATTCTGATCTTTGTTACTTCCAGAACTAGTAGTAGTGGTGCCAGCTTTTCCGATATTTGCAATCACAGATATGAAATTATGAATCCTTATTTGATGATATGTGCCCAGAAGAACTACTGGTAACGCAATTGCCAGCTTAATTATTAAAACGTTCCCATAAGTTGAATAAAATAATTCATTAAAAGAGTGAAGCTGAATCCATGCCATATAAATTCCACTTATGCCTATAACTCCTAAAGATATTGTGGCTATAAGGGAAAATCTTGGAAGCAATAGTGCAAGGTAATAAGTAGTTGCAGAGATTTTATTCCTACTCAATTCATCATTAGTTTTCGGTGCATTTACCTGCAATTCTTGTTGCTGTGTTTTCTTTTCATATATGAAAAATAATCGTGGTGGTGGTTGCTGTAATGTATCTGAATTTCTTAAAGAATTAAGCAGCACTACTGATATGTAGAACAAACCCCCTATCCATAACGATACAGCCATAAGATGTATCCAGTCAATAAATACAGCTAAGGATGGAATGAAATTAACTGCGGCGTTGTGACTTGTCATACTATTTGCAAAAATGCATACGGCACCAGCAGCAAAAGCAATTCCAAAAAGAATTGATTGAAAAGTTATAGATCTGCTGCTACTTTTTTTTAATATTTTGTGTTCTTTGTATTTGCGTAAGAAACCATAATTAGCAAGAATGCAAATCATGATAATCAATGCAGTTATGACATGTATTAGCCAAGATATTCCAGAAGAACCACGCAGGACTGACTCAAATATTGATCTATAATTAGAACTGCTGTTTGCAGCTAGCTCAGTGATTTGTAGGAAGAGTAGTAAAGATGCACATATAATAATAGTAGCAGATGCAATTACAATTACTAAACTAAATCTTTTTGTCCATGGTATTGTTGTTATCGTATCGAATTTTGTCTTAGTCTCCATCGCATTTCCTTTGGCGGCTTTTACACCGATTCTATTTCCAAACCTCTCCCAAAGAAACGAATGGGAAAATATTCCTCCTACAATTGCTACTTCTGAAACTATCAAAGGCCATTTTATCAATCCATCTAGATTTGAAGTAACTGCAACTGTCTGGACAGATTGCCGTGGATTATTCTGTATTGAACTTATAGAAGACGAGCCTTGAGTAGTAGTGGTACTTCCTGGACCCACATTCCCTATACCAAATACATAAGAACCGCGTGCGATATGCCCGTCATCGGCTGACTGCGTCATCCAAGATACAGTGTATACGCCATCTGTCAATTTTTTGGGGTTTAATCCCGTTTGAGCTTCACGATCATGATCTCCAATTATGACGAACTTGCCATCATCTATTCTTTCATTCTTTGAATTTAAGACCTGTATAGTACTAACATTCGGATCTGGTCTTTCTGAAAAATCAATTGTTACTTTAGAAGATAGAGGAGATCCTTTTTTTATTATCGAATTAGAAGCAGGAGTTTCAGTAACTGGAAGAGAATGTGCATAGGCGTAATTCGCAGTACTAATAAAAGTACATAACAAAAGAGTAACTACGATTAATGAAATTGATAATGTAATCGATGATTGACTTTTCTTACTTTCATGTACAACATAATTTTGGTATTCTTTACTCCTATATCTAAAAGAAAAAGGGATTGGAGATGATTCCATACTTTACATTATTCCTGTCAGGTTCTGACCACATTAGACAGTAGTTATGATTATGGTATAGTTGCATCGGCCTTTGGCAGTGGACATCCGAAACCGCCCGCAACACCATCCCTTTGCACGCCTTTAGATAGAGTTACTTTATTGTTATTACCAGGAGTATCATCTCCAGCGCCAGGAACACACGTATAGCTTAGGTGAATCGGTGTATCATTGATTGTACCTGTCAATGTATATGTATAGGTTGTTTGTGCACCTGGGAAGAATGTAGCAGTGTAATGTGCTGGATTGTCATCATCTGGGTCAAAATCAAGTGTTTTATTCTTTGGACCAGCAGAAACTTCGACCTTTACAGTCTTGTCTAACCCAGTAATAGGCTTTGTTCCATTAGCCTTATCATTTAAAGGATCCTTAGAATCTGGGGTATATGCAAAAAAGTCGACTCCAGATTTATCTCCTACATATACAGGTTCATTAGTTGAACCAACTACTAGTAACGTAGGTTTTCCTCCTACTGTAAGGAGTTGTCTTTGGTGTGCGAAGGCGTTTGCACTCATAGAAGAGATGAGTATTGCACCAAGGAAAGATATTGCCAGAAACACAGTGTATTTCTTACTTTGGGTAAGAATATCCATACTAAACATAAAAGAAGTTTTGAATTTAAATTTTATATGACATTCGACGAATGTACCATTGCTATTGGGCTAGTTATTTTGAGTCTACTGAATGTTAAAATACAAAACTCGACTACAACTAGGCAATTATCACGATGTCATATTAAGTTTGAATTCCGAAACTTCTGGCTTGATTGGATTGAAAAGTATACCATATATTGGAATCTTGATAATATAATTTCCATTTGATATGTTTTGACTTTTAAGGACAGGAACCTCGGCTTGTCCATCGAAAGTGTGTAATTGAGGTTTACCAGTTTCATTAGAGAGCTGAAATACTATTTTATCGTCTTGTAACATCAAAAAATCATAGTCAACATGTTGTTGTATCGTATTTGTGTGCGGTTTAAGGAAGAATACCTTAAAAAGTTCCTTTAATTCAGGATTAAAGTGAATAGTCAATTTTTGTACTGATACATCCAAGCTTCTGCCGTTTGTTGAGTTTCTACCTATAAATGTGTCTCCATTAACGCTTTGAATTATGAGTGTGTAGGATATCAAGCCTATTAGACTAGCACAGAGTAGTATTACTGAAGGCAAAATGGATAGATGCAAATATTCTTATTAATATTTTTGGCAAACCTTATTATATTTTTCGAAGAACTTGTTACAAAAATAGACTGAAATATAGATCACTTTTCATATTCAGAAACATATCTCAAATAGTAGTAAAATATCTGACAAGTCATTAATGACCAATCCGATATTTCAATTGGGAAATAATTGGTGTTATCAAATGAAATAATTTCCTCAGACAATCTTGATATCCAATGGTAAGTAAGAAGATAACTGATTTTGCCAATATTATAAAAGAAAGTAAATTAGTTGCGGATATCCAAATATATGATCATCAGAGAGGTGAAATAAGGTCGGATAGTGTCAAGTTAGTGATATCTGATTACAAGTATTGCCTTATCCTTTCCGTGCAATGGTCTTACGCTTAATAAATATAAGGACTTTCGCACAAGTTAGATTAAAGTTAGTAACAGAATATCAATAGTAGAAAACAATTGGTAAAGTAGTGATTACATTTTGCATCTGTTAGTTATGATTTTCTAGTTTTAATTAAAACTCCGGCCAACACTGTTATACCTACAACGACAATCGCAATACCCGCGTACAATCCTGAGCTAAAAGTGGCAATTAAGGATTGGGGCGGAATAATTATCGGAAATGATGCTAAGGCCAGTGCAGAAATATTTGACCTGACATTCGCGATAACTTGATACGTACCATAATCTGGGAATAAATACTTTAATGAAAAATAGCCATTAGGAGCAGTTATGTTGTTGAATCTAAATGTTCTTTCTTGTCCACTACTATTAGCTGTGATAATAACATGGGCAAGAAGATTCTTCAGATTCTTGCTTGTCTTTAGATCCTGAACAATAAATCTTAATTCTGTAGGTGAGTCGACTATAGGCTTCGATGGAGAGTATCCAAAAATTATCTTAACACCATTGTTCTTATCTGTCCATAGTTGTGTTGCATTGTTTGAAAATTGAGTATTCTGTACACCATTATTCTGAGCATATGCTATATTTTTGTAATGATTTCGAGTGATTTGATCCAATTGTATTGGCTGCATGAAAAGAACAGTTAATGCAATGATAACAATAATCCAAACATTGCTTGAGCTTACATTGAAAGTCAATAATAGTACTCACTCAAGATACTTGAGTAATATATTTTTATTAATTTAAACTTGAAATCTACAATACCACAATACTGCTTTTAAATAAGTATTATTCTGGTATTTCAGTAAAAAGTTAATAATCGTAACACTGGAATAAAATTATAGAAATTACTAAATTGAATCAATCTTTTTCATGATACGCGTCAAGCCTTTGCAATGATTAATCTTAGCGCAGATAGCAGGGGATAAACCCCCAACATGAATATTGTCTCTCGTTCCGCGCTGATGATGATCGTCTATCCTCTCCGGAATAGATGTCAGCTGAATACCACGTATAGGACTATTATGATTTATGGTACATACCACGAATGTACCAATCTATAACATTTGATAACATTTACTGACAATACTGATATCAAAATTAGACCAGGATGTTAGTAAGAACGATTCTAAATCTCAGTTATGAAAACACAGGAATAATTTAAATTGATAATTAAACTAGGCTGCATGCACTTTTACAGAGGTCTCAGTACAGCTAAAGGGGAGAAACTCTCTCCCCATGGGCACGTATAAACCTCAGTCTGACTTGATTCAAACATTCTCCTGAATTGGCATATGTGTGTTTTGTGTAATTACCGTATGTGAAATTATTATTGTTTATGGTACATACCACGAATGTACTAATATTAGTCGATAATATGTCAAAAAGCGGCTTCAAAGTAAAAGTATACCCGACTTACAGGAATTATCATTATTCAGGCGATATTCAAAAAAATAGATAAAAAAAATTAGTATGGAGTAGGCAATACCATTTGTCCCATTATTGGTGCATCTCCATTAGATGATCCTCCACCAGCACCAGGCGATTTGCTCTGTATCGGAGCCTGAGCTGTAGCAGAGGGGAACTGAGCTGTAGCAGAGGGGAAGAATATGTCTTGAATCGGATTTGTCCAACCAAATCCGCCGAACCATCCTTCACTATTAGACTTGCTTGTATCTTTTCCAGGTATTGAACAGAAAACTGTTCACTTACTGGAACTTCTGCTACATCAAAGTAATTTATTTTTCCAGTTAGCTTATATCCATAAATACCAGGCTGTTGAATTTGTCGCGATAGGTAATGTCCTTTATCGCCAAATGCTTCAGGTAGTGATACACCTGTCTTTATATCGTCTGCATCGTTTGGACTAGTCGCTGCTGCAAAGTTATCGTAGTTTTAGAAATAATATTTATCTACGGATATAGGTTTATCACTGTTAATATGAACGAATCTCGGATAGATAGTAGAATCAAGCATAGAGCATTCGTGGGATGTACTAGAATATTTATAAACAAAAATAAGTGATCACAACTGTGAGTCACAGCAGTGAGTTAAGGTCCATCAAATCAACCAAATTGTATCTGAAATTAGTTATTTTGCCAACACTATTTCTAATCGTTATTGTCATGGTCTCAGCTGTTCCTGTTTATGGACATACATTCTCTCAAAATGAGAATTCTTTATTTCTAACTAGAATGAATCAGATTCATTCTCAGTTACAATTAGTTCAGAATCTCCTGTCAACTAATACCACTTCAGGAGGAGATAATGCCAAACTAGCTCAGACTCATACAACGCAGGCGTTGTCATTTTTAAAAGAAAAAGATCCCGTAAATAATGTCACATGGACTCGAGAGATTTCTGAAAGAAATCAGAGAGTTGCAAATGATCTTATTAGAGAACTAACTGATCTCAATGGCTTGGTATATCAGAGAGCATCGTCAGGGGCTAACTTCAAGGGTACTTTAGCCAACGAGAGCTCATCTATTCAAGACAATATATTTAATTTAAATGGACTTGTAGACGAAGCCATATCCGCGAGAATTCCAAAAGACATTGTAAATAATTCGACCAATCAAGCATTGGTACTAGCTAATATGGGAAGTGAAATATTTTATAGCTATGGTCAAGCCCTTGGATATCCATATGCAAAGTTAGCTAATATGGTTGCAACTATGAATATGTCAGCAATGGGTGGTGGTAGTAGCAATATGAATATGAATATGCAAGGAATGAACATGACGCAAAATATGGATAATATGAACGCCAATGGCGGCAAGATGCCAACCATGAACAATATGGCGAATATACAAAATCAATCTCAATATCAGAATGCGCAGGCATATGTTAAACAAGCTCAGGAAATTGTCTCAAAATATTTGACATCATCAAACTCGACAAATAAAAATACAGTTCCAAATGCTTCAACACAGATAAGCAAGGTTCTTTCGCAACTAAAAACAGCTATTGACGACAAAGGTTCATTTGATACCGTAATGAATCTAATACATGTGCAATTGCATCCGACATTAATATCTGATTATGGACTGAAATTGGTTGCTCCTTCTCCTTCCAAGTGAGCTATGTCGGCCATTAAATGATTGGATCTGGTAGTCATTTCTGCCACATATGAGAATCTGATGCTCAATTTTACTTTATACTCTCTTTTTCAAATAGCTTCAGTTGCTGGCTTTGAACGAGCCTACAATAATCTAGAACTAGAATCGATCTGTCCAAATCTAGTAACTAAAAAATACCCTTTGTACAGGGTGGGATTGTATTCTAATTACTTTATCTGCCCTCTAATCTCGCCCTTTGGGTTTTGTTGTGTATGAACATTTGCATAGGCATTACCATCTTCAATCAATTTCACAAGGTCCGAAATCTGTTTACCCTTTAAGGGCCCTTCTAATTTATCCGAAGTGATATTTCCCTGTGATAATACACCATTTTCTGGACCGGTAGGCGAGTTGGCTTTAAACAAGACGACGACTACTGGACCATTAACCCCTGCTTTTCCTTGGTGTATATGTGCCATTGTAACCTTGTCTATATCTTTAACATTTACCTTATATGTCATTGTCTTGCCATCACTACTTAGTGTGAATTCTGCTGCTCCAGTTGCTTTAGTATTCTTGGGCGGGACCTCATCTTTACCTGATAATGTTGCAGTAAATTTTTTCCCACCTGCTGACTGTGCGAAAACTGGATTAGATACATTGTTGACAAATATACTTGCGCCAATCATTCCGGCAATCAATGCTACACCTATCCCCAGGAGCAATAAATCTGCCTTTTTTGCCGATAACATAATTGTTTTTAAAAAATATCCCTATTTAAATCATAGTTAACATTGTTAATCAATGTAATAAATTATATAAATTATATATAATTCTAGATATTATATATAATTCTAAATATTATATTACTATGATACTAAATTAACTTCAAAAGGTATTTTATATTTACTATGCTCTAACAACTAGATCTAAAGGGCTCATTCTTATAATCCTTATTCCAGATAAGATCATTTTGCTCAATTCGGAATAACACCACCACCAAATATTGAAGATAACACAGTAAACGAACCTGTAACTAGCAAGATCCCCATTGCAATTAAAAGTATTCCACTTGTTCTTTCTATCCAAGGTATCCATCTTCGTATTTTTTTGACAAAGACCAGAAAACGATCTATTGCAATTGCTGAAATAATAAATGGAATCGCTAGACCAGAAGAATATGCGCCTAAAAGTAATGCGCCGGTTGTTAAAGATGTACTAGAAGCAGCTAGAGTGAGAATTCCTGCCAAAATTGGTCCTATGCAAGGTGTCCACCCTCCTCAAAAGTAATACCTACAATCAGAGGACCGACATGCTTGGGTTTTTTCGATATACCAAACTTAAACTGTCTTTCAAGTCTGGGAATTCGTAGCAAACCTAGCATGTTGAGACCAAACAGTACTATTATTATTCCTCCAATTCTAGATATCCAGACTGCAGCGTCCTTTACCAGAGACCCTGCAATTGCAACAGAGGATCCAAGTAATATGAATACTAATGAGAAACCTAGTATGAATAAACAACCTTTAGTGATCACCGAAGCACGAGTTTTAAAGAAACTCCTTTGACTAGTAATTTTCCCTTTCCCTTGGCTATTGTCAAAAAGATTATTTTCAACATTAGAAGTCATCTCTTTTAAACTCAAGCCAGTAATGAATGTGACATACGAGGGGATAAGAGGTAGGACACAGGGTGATAGAAAACTCAATAGTCCTGCAACAAAGGCAACAGCTATTCCTATTGTATGTTGATTAGTATTTTGTGAATTTAGCTGCATGTTTTCTAAACCTAATGCATTTTTTACTTGTGATTCAACATTGCCTGGATTTACATTTATTGGATCTTTCCAATGATTTAGTATTGTGCCATTACGACCAATAAGTAATGTTTCTGGTACTCCAATAGTTGAAAATACATGGCTAAATCTATTATTTGGGTCTCTGAGAACAGTATAAGTCATACCGTAACTTTTCATAAA
>DATBGR010000013.1:0-13784 GCA_036557905.1 Nitrososphaeraceae archaeon
AAATGCAGGGAATTTACCAATAAGGAATGTAATAAGATTAAACGTTAGTCAATTGTTAGTTAACATCCTATTGGTACTACTGATTATAAACTATCTATCCTAACTTGATTGAACTGATAGAACTTGTATTTGTTAGTGTAATAATAATAATCAATTTCAATGACTACGTGAACATGTTCATTAACAATATTGTGGCGTAGTATGAGATTAATATTCCCAACTTGTTGTTCTGATTACTGACTGTGGAAGCATCTTATTTAACCATGATTGGAGTCGGTTGGAGTTCTGTTAAATTACCGTCAGGTCCATATATACATCGTAAGTGTTAAATATCATCTGATAAAAGATTAAAGGATATTTACACTTTTGATGGAGGCTGTGGTTTTGCTTTACCAAAATATGTTTTAACACGAGGACGATACAAGTAATACAATATCACTATGTTAATTGCTAGTCCTATTAGCGGAAAGGTTATAGAACCCACGATTCCCGAAATGACATCCTTAGTATTTTCAAGAGAAGAAGCCGTAATAACATATGTGGAAACTATTTGTATAACGATTCCAATGATAAGTAGTATTATGGTTATAGTCCATCCCCATCCTTTGCCTTTTAGTAGTCCATAAAACATGACAATATATCCAATACCAATTGCCAGCAGTATTGCACCTACTACGGTAGAAATCGTGCCAAATAACTGGGTTACAGCTGAAGTGTTCGTAGAATTACCTGAAAATAAAGATCCCAGTATAACTAGTGTAATTCCAGATAACAATAACAGTATGCCATTAATTATAGTAAGTATTGCTATTATCGTTACTCCCGTGGGCCTATGTTGCTTATTTTGCATGATATTAGATAATGTATGAATTCAAATCATGTATATATGCTGTATGATACATAATTCTGCGGCTTACCTATTCAATAAGAGACCAACAAAAATAGGAGAATTGGAAAAGATATCTGGGCTATGTCTAATTGAATTTATACAAATAGAAGAGCTGCTGAAAAGTTACCATATATTACCTCATTCCAAATTTATTAAATATGAAGTTTTATAAATTACCAATGGAAGCTTCTGCATTTTTTGTGGCTACATACATTCCTATTGGGATATTGACCAACCAAGGCTTATACTTTTCTTCCAAGCCTTCGACGCCAAACATCTTCCCAACTAACAGATGATCTTTGGTTTTCATATCAGCTACAGAATGAAAGCTAGAAGCTTTAGCTATGTATTTTGTTCTATAACAACATTCTGAGAGTAGCAAACTTATGTTTTGAAAAAGTTGATTACTGGCGTGCCGGCTCGGCTTCTGAGCCAGCGATAACGACATTTACTATACTTTTGATCCCTTGTATATTTATAAACTGTACTCTATAAATTATTGCTAATATGCAGAAAATAACTCCATGTTTGTGGTTCGATGATAAGGCAGAGGAGGCAGCAAAGTTTTATGTCTCCATTTTCAAAAAATCAAGTATTGGTGATGTTACCCACTACGGAAAAGAGGGATACGAGATTCACGGAGGAAAAGAAGGTTCAGTTTTGACTATGGAATTCGAAATTGAAGGACAAAAATTTGTGGCTCTAAATGGCGGCCCAGTATTTAAGTTCACCGAAGCCATTTCATTTCAGATTCATTGTGAGACTCAAGAAGAAGTGGATTATTATTGGAAAAAACTTTCTGAGGGTGGCGATGAGAAGGCTCAACAATGTGGTTGGCTCAAGGATAAATATGGAGTCTCGTGGCAAATCGTTCCAGTAGCTTTGATCGAGATGCTAAAGGATAAAGACACTGAGAAATCAGAGAGAGTCATGAAGGTAATGCTACAGATGCATAAGCTTGACATAAAAATTCTAAAGCAAGCATATGAAGGAAATTAGTAATCAGTAAGATCATAGCAGATCTACAGGAGATTAAGGATACTACTATTAGAACATAGAATTGTAGCATAGAGGGTGATTGCTTCTCATATAAAATCAGATTATCCAACTATATGAATGATGAGAGAGTTAACATATACCCATTATAGGTATTGTATAACACTGTTTCAATCTTTTGTATCATATTTTGCTGATTGTTAGCGCATTTACATCACAAATTTTTTATTTGGAGAAAAATATAATATAACTGCTTCAGGATCATACACGTATTTACAACTAAAATGTTACCACCTATTTCATATTATAATTGGGATTTTTGTCATTACGGCTACCTTTAATCATAGCTGCCATAATAGCATGTGGGTTAGGAATCAATCTGGTCAGTCTAGGATCGCAGGCAAGAGCGGCTGGCATTAGACTAAACTAATTAACTACCATGACAGCATCATCATCCTTTCCACATAATTTTTGTCTCAGACTCCAATACAATCATTCATTCACACATAGACAGCGACATACATAAAACTTCGGAGTAATCTTTTGTGGTCAAACAGCATTGAAACAAAATAAAATTAACAAACCCAGATACTATGAAAGGGATTCATAAGAAAATATTTCTGGCGGTCATCGACTAAAACTTTCTAATGACGGTCTATTTTGATATGCCAAAGCCGTCGTGATATTCGTTTAGTAACTGGTCAATTATATCGCGCAAAAGTGTAGATGGAGTGAAATCTTCGGATAACTGTGTTCGAAAAGATATTCGGCTAATAGATTGAATTTATTATGAAGGTCTATCGATACTTTGGAAGAGTACTTTATCTCGCCTGCGAACTACGCGGTCACGAGCAAGCTCAAATTGATTATCAGACTTAACACCCAATAATAGGTCTATCTCGACGAGAGCTATATGCTTTTACTAAATTCTATTGGATTTCGTTTTCGAGGTAGACCTAGCTAGACATGATAGTTTATGTCTTGCTCGATGACTATGATATCTTTGTTTCAAACTTTACAGAGTCTACGTTTGCACCCCTAGCTGAAGCTGCCGCGCCGCTTTTAATATTATTTACCTGAATAGTGATGTCTCCCTGATATGGCTTAGAAAAGGTTACTCTTTCAAATCCACTTCCTGCGCGTGGCATTTCGTGGGTTTTATTCCAAAGAACATGACCTTTACTATCGTAAATTGATATGTCATAGCTATCTACTGGCATCAATCGTTGTAATATCTCTGGCTGCGTAAAGCCGCTTGCATTAAGAGTTGTTTCTCCAGATACATTTTTTGTCTCTCTTTGTGGAACAGTTTTTGCATTAGGGATGGGAGCGCTTGAATTTAAGAATAATACTTCCATATCAAATCCTTTGCTAGCAGGTATATTAGGAGATTGGGCAGAAGTAGGATTGCTCCATTTTAGTTGAACTATGTATGTACCATTCTTTGATATCTTTGTCATAATTGGGATGGTTGAATTCGAGTTATTTGCTGATTGTATGAGGCCAGTATTCTTGTTGTTGTTGGTGCTACTACTATTATTGTTATCTACTGCAAATGCATTGTTATTACTTGATTGTGTAAATACCATGGCATATGAAAGTGAAAATATTGATGCCATGATGATTAAAAATTGAAGCGACTTTAGTTGGCGTATTGGACTGAGAAGCCCAACCACTTTAGACATATTACATTCCAACTCTTCTTGTATATATGCAAGATGTATCGTCATGATACTAGTTGGCTTGAATAGCATATAGAGATTTCAATATTCTAAAACCATTTATTTTGCATTCCTATACAATAGCTTTACAATAATATTCAATTTTATTGTCCTCCATAACAATGTGACCTTTTTATCTTATGTTGAGCATGCTATAGTAACAATATGACCAGCCAATTAACAATGGAAAGCAAGAAAGATATCAATATCGATTTGTCCAAGGACTCTCGTCATGGTGTAATACAAATTTTGAATAAGAGATTATGTGACGAATACATCTTATTTACAAAGACAAGAAATTATCATTGGAATGTTGTAGGTTCTAATTTTAGTGAAAGACACAAGTTTTTCCAAGAACAGTATGAAGAAATAGACGAAATCATAGATGATGTTGCTGAACGTGCACGCACACTTAATGGTAGATCACTTGGTACACTAGCCGAATTTATAGAACATGGTTCAATTCAAGAAAGCCCAGGAAAGTATCCAGATGAATCGACAATGATATCAAACTTGCTAGCAGACCACGAACAGTTAATTAGAAGTCTACGTACAGATGCTGACAAGTGTGAGGAGTATCATGATATGGGTACTAATGACTTTTTGATTGGTGTTATGGAAAAACATGAAAAGATGGCTTGGATGTTACGTGCTCACTTAGACAAGCCATAACAATTACACATGTACTGAGATAAGATAAGTTACTTTCATCTTTTTATTTTTACTATTAGAGGCTAATTCGCTGTCTTATATTCATACAGATTTTCTGTATTTTCGATACAATGGCAAAATATTCATTTAAGAAAATTCTCATCATATACTTTATCTGAATTCTCGGGATTCTTTGTATTAACTCATGAACCGTGGCAGGATCATGATCTGCTAGCCGTCTGTTTCTCGCCTGTTTACCCATCTATATTATATGAAATACACTCTCTCTTGATGTACTAAATCCTTGTTTCAGTAGCAAAATAGTGAACCAGTACCATACCATACGATTACGCTATTTTTACAATTGTGTTTAATAACTTCATTTGTTATTATCTAACATGACTGAAAATTTTATTCATAAATTTGTAATTTATTTGATTACTTGCTCTAATCCCTACATACTCTAACGGACTCAAGCAAATAGGACATGCGATTACAAGAATATCACAACAAGAGAAATTTTGGCAAGACACCTGAACCAAGTGGAAAAGCAAGCGACGAAGGTAAAGAAGATTCTCATCGCCTAAGATTTGTCATACAAAAACACCAAGCCAGACGATTACATTATGATTTTAGATTAGAAACAGAAGATGGAGTGTTAAAGTCATGGGCAGTACCAAAAGGGATTTCTCTTGATCCTAAGGTAAAAAGGCTTGCAGTATTGACTGAAGATCATCCACTAGACTATTTGAACTTTGAAGGAGTAATACCTGAAGGAAATTATGGTGCTGGTTCGGTGATAGTATGGGATACCGGCGAGTATGAGGCAAAAGATCCAAAACAAATGCTTTCTCAACAGTTTAATAATGGTAAAATTGAGTTCAGTTTGTTTGGAAAAAAACTAAGTGGTAAATATTTCTTAGTCAGGACTGCAAGGGAAAACCAGTGGTTAATGATAAAAGGCGCCGATGAATTTGCGTCTGCTACTGAAGATTTGACTATCAGTAGACCAGAGTCGGTTCTAACTTATATGACAAACGAAGATTTGAAGGCAAATAATAAAGCAAGCACAAGATCCGAACGGATTGCTTTTCAGAAGTTACAGAATATCAGAACGAACAAGGGAAAACTAACAACCAACAATCGAGTTGAGGATAATGATAATAGCGAAGATAATAATAGCCAATTAACAAGTAGAAATAGAAGTGAAAAAACAGATCAATTACTAAGTAAATTACCAATCATAAAAGATTCCGAATTTCCAAATAGTATAAGACCTATGTTAGCTACACCTATCGATAAACCCTTTGATAGCAAGGAATGGGTTTTTGAAATCAAATGGGATGGAGTTAGAGCTATTTTATTTCTTGACAAAATTGACAAGACTGAACCAATATTGGAATTGTCGTCTAGAGCAGGCAATTCCATTTCACACAGATATCCAGAAATTACAGAAACCATTGAATTAACTGGTACCATAACATGTAGCGGGTTGGTCGTTTTAGATGGCGAAATCGTTGTGTTGGATAGCCGCGGCCATCCAGACTTTCAAAGCCATCAGAAAAGAATGAATGTTGAAGATAGCGGAGATATACAGATTCTTTCGCGTCAAATACCAGCAACATATTATCTATTTGATATACTATATCTTGATGGTAAATCCCTCGAGAACCTAGATTTTGTAGAAAGAAGAAGAATTCTTTCAAGCATTATAAAGACAAACAATAGAATTAAGATCTCAGAATTCTTTGAAGAACATGGAATCTCACTATATGATAAAATAAAACGTATGGGCATTGAGGGTATTATTGCAAAGAAGAAGAGTAGCAAATATTCGCAAGGATCAAGATCAAGAGATTGGCTAAAAATTAAAGATGTAAAGACACAAGATTGCGTAGTTATAGGCTATACTAGGGGAGAAGGAAATAGAGAGAACTATTTTGGGTCCCTCCTCCTAGCTGCATACGATAAACATACTCATGAACAGAGATTTGTAGGCCATACCGGGAGTGGATTTGATTTCGAACAACTAGATAACATATATTCAAAACTGGCAGAAATGACAACAAGCAAATGTCCTATCAGATGTGTGCCATATACTAATCGAGATCCAATCTGGATAAGGCCAGAACTTGTGGCAGAAATAAAGTACAGCAATTGGACAAATGACAGAATTATGAGAGCACCAATTTTTCTTAGATTTAGGGAAGATAAAAAACCTGAGGAGTGCACAATAGAAGATGAACGGCATGTAGAAGAAGTTGTTGTTACTAATGCTAATCCAAAAACTAGTACTACAAAAGATCAGCATAGAGAGGCATTTAAGCAAAAAGCCACAGGAATAATTATTAATAGTAAAGCTGTTCAAAAAAGGGACAAGAATATATCATCGCATTCCTTATCCTCAACAACATCTGCACTGCCCTTATCATCTTCGGCATTATCATCATCATATCCTGAATTCTCCAATCTTGGCAAAGTATTCTGGCCAGAAACCAAAGAGCATCCAGAACTAGCAAAAGGAGATTTAATCGAATATTATGACAAGATTAGTAATTATATTCTCCCGCACCTTAAAAATAGACCTCTTTCATTGAGCAGATACCCGGATGGTATAGAAGGCAAACACTTTTACCATAAGAATTGGGACAAAGAAAAGCCTGCATATGTGGCTACTGTAAAAATATATTCAGAATCAGCTAATAGTGCGATAAATTACCTAATTTGTAACAATAAAGATACGTTACTATGGATTGCTAATTTAGGATCTATTGAAATACACCCATGGTATAGTAGCGTAAACGATTTTGATGCTTGTATCAAAGAAACGAATCGAAACGAAATGCCAATAGTTGAAGAAAAATGTGGACTTGGATTTCCTGATTTTATCGTCTTTGATCTAGATCCCTATGTCTATTCGGGATTTGAACGAAAAGGAAATGGGGCTGCGTCAGAAAGAGCAGAACCTGAATACAATATTAAAGGTTTCAAAGCAGCTGTGAATATAGCATACCATGTGAAAGATCTTTTTGATCAGCTAAAGATCACTACTTATGTAAAAACTTCCGGTAAAACTGGACTACATATCTATATACCAATTGAGGCATCTACTTATACGTATGACCAGACTAGGAGCTTTGCTAGGACCATAGGCATGTTGTTCCTTAAAAGATATCCAAACAAAATTACAATGCAGTGGGAAACTGCACAGAGGAAGGACAAAGTTTTTTTTGATTACAATCAGAATTCTAAAGGTAAAACGATTGCCTCAGTTTTTTCTGCTAGGCCAACTTCCTCTGCGACAGTATCTATGCCTGTGAGATGGGATAAATTGAATGAGATCTACCCTACAGATTTTACTATACTCAACGTGCCTGAACTAATAAACAGATCTACACATGTAGACACTTGGAAAGGTTTATCGAATAATAGACAAGATATAATTAAAATATTGGAAGATTTAAACTTGGGTTAGGTTAACTACATTTACTCCTTGTTATGGTATGTTAAAGATTGCGTTACACCATGGCATTGGATAACTTGGTTCAGCATCGATAAAATAATAGTTCTACGATAATTGTACTTGCATTTCTAGTGTCTGTCGCTGGCTGGCACATTGACCTACTATCGCCCACCATTTACTAGTGATTGTAGGATGCCAGCGAATATGACATCATTTTGTTTTTCCATCCTAATAAGCTACCAGGAGATTATGGCATACGGTAGTACAGCCAATAAGTAAATATCAAATCAAAAAAAGAATTTAATTAGTAATTTACAAAACTGTGGCAAGAGTTGTGAAAGTTGTTGTAGATGTAATCTTTCATAAAGGGGTGCCAATGAATATGGACTAAATACAAAAATAATAACAAATGCAAGTATAAACATGCGGCCCTCAAGCCATAGATTTGGAATTTTAAACTGATTTCCATAGATGCCAGATAGCTATTGTCATTGTCATATAATGTTTCTATGGCTGCGATATCTTCAGCATCTCTGGAGGTTTTGGGAGTTCTGGAATTGAATAAATTTTCTGCATCGCTTTCCTAACCCACAGATCCGTCACAGGCAGAGTATCTAGTCTTCCAACATAAAAAATCAAATACATTTCTACTGTCCATAATCCAAAACTCTACTTGCGAAGCTTCCCGCAAGTTTTTGGTAGAAATTGTTTCAATCAATAATTGAAATGGATCTTTTCGAATTTTGATTGATTGAATAACCTTCAATTGATCCAATTATATCTTCGGAACAATTGGAGCATGCATAACACTTTTTTGGTATTGTCAATTATCATAATTTAGCGATCCTGAGAAAAAGCGACTTAAATAGCTGTTGTCAAGAAAATAATGAAAATCTTTTACGGAATTGCTCTATAATGTTGTTATATAGTATATGGCTAATATAAAGCACATATCATGAGTAATGTGGAAGCTTCGGAGGAAAATACAAAATCTCCTTCTACCTATGGAGATAAGGCATATGAGGAGTATAGGAAATCAAGAAAAAGAAGTCAAAAACAAGTAAGTTCTCGACAGCAGGAACTGTGATTGATAGCTTCGTTATGACAAGAGATTGCTCGAAGACGATCTCAATTGAGGACATATTCGTTTTCTTATCTATCTGTGTCTAATCTCAGAATGGAGTATTTTACCTTTCTGTACAATGCCCTCTGAAATTGTTTTTCTATCTGTTCATCAGACATATCAATGTGCGATAGATCTTAACTTTCAACTTATGTTTCCTCTAAATTTGTAGACATTTAGTTACATAATAGTGAAATTGTACACTTGTAGTTCTAATAAAGATTAATGACAGTTATTACCACGACGATTTCATGTTGGCTCATGGCTGCTACATGCCAACTGCCATGTATATGCCTGAATCGTCAATGTCGTAATTGATAATATCTGTATTGCAGATTATAAAATAATGTTCTCGGTTGTAGGTCTGTGACCAGGACAAGTCATAGTCTAAATGCATTAACAAAAGGTCGCCGCATGATTCCAGCAGATTGGTTCAGAATGCAAATCCATGCTTGTTATGACTGCGACCTTTGGTGTGGTAAAGCGCCAACATTACTAAGGACAATATCAGGAATAAAGACCTACTTTCCTCTAGAATTATGTTATCCATGGGGGATTATGCTTGCGTGGATCTGCTATGACAAAACATTAGAATAATATCTTGGGTCGCATAGTTATAGCAATCTCTATAAAGGAATTGTTGATTGGTTAAAGTTCTTCTTTACCACATAATTCGCATTTTATTTCATTTTTTCTTCATATTTACTACACTCGCACGTCTTATCATTATCATCAAAACTATACCAACATCTTTCACTAGAATAGACCTTTATATGATGACGGTGTTCATGCCCACAATTCGAACAAACCATTTCTTTTATCCACTTATATATTTCAGAGGGGATAAATGTTGTGACATAGCAAGAATAAGACCAAGCGCAGCTAACTTCTGTAGTGCTTCATGTCAAGAATTATTCAAGTTGCCTTGAAAAACTTAACCTAGTAGTAAAAGTGGCCTAAATCGAGCGTCTTTAACGGCATTACACAACGCTGCAGACATTATATTATAATGAACAAGAGATCCACTGCCATCCCTAGCTCTGTTATTTCTTTTTTTATTACCAGTCCATGGTTTTCCTCTGTCTTGTATTCCAGAAGCTGCTCACACACCATTAATTCAGACGAAGTAATGTCCGTCTTAACTAGACAAAGACTGTGATAAGAATCGATTAGTGGGTGTGTTATCAGATTTATTTCTTACAACGCACAGCTGTTTTTGCAATTATTGAAAGAGAACCTCTAATTCACCGATATTCATGTAGTTCTGTACGACGCTTCTTGTACTTATTTTTATCATCACATTCTACGAATCAAAAAAGAATTTCAGTATTGTCCAATACAAAATCATAATTATTTTTATTGACTTGGTCACCTGCGATCGGCATCGATTGTACTTTATTACAATTACAACTAGGACAAGTGACAGTTGAGACATCCAGTCTAATACAGGAAGCACACCAAAAGCACGAATCACATATTAAGAAATGTATCGATTGTTTGTTTACAGCTCAACTCGGCCTATTGTTGTTATTTCTGCTGCTTTTGTTCTCATCCTTTAATATCTGAGTTCGAAGGATACTTACAATATACACTGCATACTCCTTAATTGTGACCGCTCTTTAATATGGGATGAATCGAAATAAGGAAGATCTTTATGTTTCCTTAACCACATAGATGTGGTTAGGCGAATTGTTGTATTGCTATTCAATAGGTGCTGCTGTAGCAAACCTACTTCCTACTTGTTCAACCCTAACCTTAACATTCTGTTTAACTTTTCCATTCTTAACAAATATTACAAACCCCTGTACCCTAGCAATACCATCTCCTTGTCTGCTAATTTCTGTAATATCTACTTCGTATTCCTTGCCTACCTCAACTGGTTTTGGAGCAGAAGAACCTCTATTGCCGCCTCCACCGTAACTCCTGCCTCTGCCATCCCCATAACCACTACTTCTATTGTAACTCATTTCTGGTTGTCAATCCTTCTTATCCTAATATAAATTGCCTAAGTCGATAAACATGAAATATATCTTAGCCTTTTTGTTTTCGATTATACTAATTCTACATATTGTGTATGAAAGCTTAGCATTATTCAAAATGCTGTATAAGAAGATAATCCTAAAACATAGAATCTAAAATGTACGTACATTGCAAGTCATGTGATAAACTATTTAACAAACTAACTGAATGGATAAGATCCTAGCAGTAGTGAGGTAATAGGTACTACCCAACACGTTATTGTAACAATGACAACGGTTGATAAGGAAAGCATGCCATAAAACTTATACTAACTAATTCGAGATCAGTTGTCTGGCGTAGCTCCGATAGGATTAGCCTGAGTTACCAGTCAGATACTATCACTGCTTCCGAATAATTCGAAGAACTATTTTGAAGAGGTCTTCCACCAGACATATTTGTTAACCCTGAACTCCTGGGCATTTTTTCTGAACATTATTGAAATACGAAACTTTGAAAACTAGTCATAGCTTAAGTGAAATAGAAAAAGGGGATAAATATAGAACTGACAATACTGTCTCAACAAGCTAAAATAAATGATTTATCACTCTTTCACAATATTTTCACTAAACGTTCCTGATATACGTGTATGTATTGAATATAAGCATAATAGAACTGTGCATAGAGAAAGACTTGAACTGAAAGAATCAGCAAGACAATTTGGTAATAGGAAATTCAGAATGCATTAGCAGATAAAGGAAATTATCAAAGACAATCAAAATGCAGCTTGCGGCTAGATCTTAATAAGAGTACACTTATATTTCTATAAGTATATTATCCATATATGAATATGTGTGGTACTAACGTTTGATGCACAATAGTTTTCCAATGACGGAGTGGCATGTTAGACATTTAGAAAAAATAGTTTTGAAATTTGTAACAGGACTAGCCGAAAATGCAAGCTCTTGGGAAAGGAGAATGAATAAACGTTATGGTAGAATAAATAATGTCTGTCGACAAATAAACTATGATATAAAACATGGTGCTACGCATGAACAGGTTGTTTCGATTTTACAAAAGATCCGAAATGATTCCTCCTTTTGTCAACTTCGAGCTAACAATGGCTCATTAGAAAGGCTGCGAGTTAGAGAAATATTATGAGCAGCAACCTGTAGATACAAAGAGTTGGTGGTATTAATATCTTCATATGTGAGAGAGAGCTGTAGAAATCCCATCATATAGTCAAAGCTTTGTAATAGTATAATACCAATGGTCTATTGAAGGTATCAAGATACGTTAGACTTGCACACACTATGTTCCGTGTTTTGAAGCATGCAATTCCTCTATTTTCTAACAGGAAAAGCAATCACATATTCACAATATGGCAACACTTAGTTCTGATTACAATTCGACAGTATGAAGGTAAGAATTATAGAATGTTTGTCGAATGACTGGTTGAAGCACATTACTTTAGATCGTACCTACAATTGTCACGTATTCCTCATTTTAAAACATTGCAGAAGTTTACGGACAGACAGAATTTGTAATTGATTGCTAGAAAAAATAATTTCATCATTCATTGTAATCAGTGGTACCAAGTATATCTTTGTAGGAAAAGATTCAACAGGATTTAAGAAGACTCATGCTTCACAATATTATATCGAAAGAACAGTAGCAAGAAGAAAATATGCGAAATTATCTATCGGAGCTGATGTATTAAAACAAATTATCCGTAACATTAGGATAAGACGAGCTCCTACAAGACATGATAATATAGATTTTAACCAATTGTAAAGAGGATTGCAAATATCCTTCCATTATCTGTAGTTACAGCTGATAAGGGTTATGTTAGTGAAGATCATCATCAGTTGGTAAGGGATGGCTTGTATGCATGCATTCAATGTAACCCTAGCTCGATATGAACATGTACCGGTATGGAGAACACATGGTAAATACAGAAAGCAGATGAAACGTGGATATTGCAAATTGCTGTACAATCAGCGAAACAAGAAGGAAGGATGAAACCATAATGTCAATTATAAAACGACTATTTGGAGAGCATCTTATGTCTAGATTGACTAGAAAGCAGAATAGAGAATTATCTTTCAAATGTGTAACCTACAATATGCATAGACTGACTAATCTTGTAATATTGATGATGTTTTCTACAAAGCCAAACTAAGTATATGCCCCTTTAATACCACAATAATTATTCCAATTTTATTGTCTTTATTCAAAATAACAATAATATTATCTCTGTTATTTTTCTGTACTTGATTGAATTTAGATTTATCATGGGATGCACCAGTATCGGTTAATATCAAAATAGAATTGAGCACACAATTCTGACCACCTAGAGTCAGAATGAATGGTGGGATAGCTCACAGCCCTGCTTTCTCCAAATTGATGTGCATTACAAGTGCAACTAATGGTTGTTGTTCAGTAATTAAACAATTCGTACTACATCATATTTCAAAATTGTAAGACATTATTCATAAATGATGAGTAGATATGGTGTAAGTTAGTGCCGATGATCATATCAAAGTCTAAACTGAACTGTCTAATCTTTATATGTGAATATTCGTAGCAATCTTACTTCTACGTGAGGTATCCCTTTACCCATCTCTCATCTCCTCCACTTAACCTCTCCTTTTTCCAAATCTGAACTTCCCGTTTAATCCTTTCGAGTATATACTGACATGCACTAAACGCATCATGTCTGTGAAACGCAGAGACTGCTACCACTACACTGACGTCTCCTACCTCCAGCTCACCTATTCTATGAAGAACTTTACATTTAATATTCCATTTTTGTTTAGCGTCATTGATGATAATTTGCATTCTTCCTTCTGCCATCGTGGTGTATGATTCGTAATACATTCCTACAACAATATCCGCTTCGTTGAAATTACGAACAGTTCCTACAAAGAGTACTGTTGCCCCTACACTATTATCTTGCATGGATTTAAAAGTATCTTCTATAGA
>DATBGR010000014.1:0-24935 GCA_036557905.1 Nitrososphaeraceae archaeon
AGGTTAAGACTGACAAAGTAGATGCTAGGATATTAGCAGATCTGCTGCGCACAGATATGATACCAGAGTGCTACATTCCAGACGAAGACATAAGAAATCTACGAGATCTAGCAAGGAGAAGACACTATTTTGTAAATACAATAACCATGTTCAAAAACAAGGTACATGTTGAATTAAGTAAGAGATGGATAGATTATAGTGGTACTGATAGTAATAATAATTCGGATCTATTTACTCGAAAAGGAAAAGAATATCTATATTCATTAGAGATATCTGGTGTTAAGAATTGCCTTGATACGATAGACTTTCTCGATAAAAAGATACAGGAGATGTTAGGGATCTGACTACAATACCTGGGATATCGTACTATGCCGCATTATTGATATCAAGTGAAATAGCTGATATCAATAGATTTCCAGACTACGAACTATTATTGCTTAATGAGCATTTTTAGTGCAGAATATTATTTGGCCAATAATAGGGATATCAATGGTACTGACAATTGGAACCCCAAAGATAGACCAGAATCAGCAGTTACTAAAGATGAGAATAAAGGATATAGTTTTAATGGAAGGGTAATAATAGGTATAGCGATAATTGTAGCAATTGCTGCTCGCAGTACGATAATCGGTTTGACATTGTCTGAATCCCCGAGAATACATTTGTCTACATCATCATTTTTTCAAAAAAATAATGCGCAATTTTTGTCTGGCACAATTTCTGCCTCCAATCATAACGTCAAGGCACAATCAGTCAATCAGCAGCAACTGCAACAACAACAAGAATCTAGGAAAATTGTACTGGTTCAAAATGATTTTGGATGGAATGGAACGTCTGGAGGACCTACTATAAGGGTGAGTAAGGGAGATGTAGTACAAATTACAATCACTAATGCGGGCCAGATGGCTCACAACTTTGGAATTGGCAAACCATCCCCGCAGACAATGAAAATTATGAATAGTATAATGCAGTTACCCTTATCTGAAAGAGTTCAAAAAATTCCATATAACGTAATGGCAGCTATGCCGTGTCCTGGGTGTCAGCCTCAATTTGAGGAGGGTTATATAAAGCAATTTATGAAACCAGACACACAAATGGTTACTACATTTACAGCAAATAAGGTAGGTAATTTCAAGTATTTTTGTATGGTGAGGGGACATATCTGGCTGGGCATGATTGGCGATTTTGGCGTAGTTGATGTAGGAAATCCATCATCAATGCAAGTACAACAACAAAGGGCAGGTGCAACATAAAAATGAATTCAGTAAATTTAGCTGCAGACTACGGTTGGGGTCCATATCCATTACTTTATCTGTTAATTATAACAACAATAATCGGAGCCGCCGGCTTTTTGATCGTTATGTTAACTTCGAGGATGAAAAGGCAAACTTTTGCCTCGAAGAAAAAATATCACTTTGAAAGATATTGGGTCATATTTGTAGCCGCGGTTCTAATTTATCTTTGGGTTTCAAGTTATCCTTGGATGCCTCCCGTAGCGTTTTCCCGTGATTCAACAATAGATGTAAGGAGATAGACATGATTGAAATACTATAAGAACATACGTTACCGAGCAGGGGACAAAATTAGCTTATAGATAGACAAGATAGACAAGAGCAAAGTAATCCTAAATATTGTTATTTACTGTTAAAGACTTTGCAGAATTCCAGTCTTATAGCTTGTTACTATAGTATAATGGTTTTAATAGGCTATTTTATCCTCTTCAAATAATGGTTATACTTTTGATAAGATCTGTGAAATCCAAGGCGTCATAAAAATACAGTTGCCATGCAGTTATCAACAACATTTACCGAGTTTAAGTCTACTAGACCTGTCTAATAATTAGATACATTTAAATAATATGACTACAAATGCAATCAAATGCGATTATATATACTTTAATATCATAATTTCTATACATATGTAATGTTTGATGCACAGACATCATTGTATAAAAATATCGTACATCCAAAGACACCAATCAAATTACTATTTTCTGAAATATCTCCGATGTGGTCGGATCGTCTGAATCAAGCAAAAGACAATATATCATCCTTTGCACCTATACGGTCGCAATGGTACCGTGAACTTACAATTTCGTCAGCATGTGTGGTAGGTGAGGCATATGGATTTTCCTCCAGTTACGTACAGAGATGCAAAACATGCAAAGAACTTGGCATGCAGTTTATGGATTATTTTCTAATACAATCAGATTCAGGGATTGAAGTGGCAAAACTCGATTTTACTGATCATTGGAATAAAGAACATTCTGAAATTACAACTAAAAATAAAAATAAAATGAAAGTAGATACAGGTTCATAAGTTCAGAATCACTTGGTATTAGCCCGATTCCAATAATAATTTATAATGGTAAAGCGACAGTGCCTGCAACCGTGATAGATGATGATAGAACCATGTTCTCCTATTAATATCTGATTTCTTTTTGATTCAATAGGATATCTTGTCACTTACCCAACCTAACAGATTAGTAACACTCTATTAGACTCTATAGAAATACGTGTGAATAGTTCAAATGAGCAATTAGTTGAGGAACTAGCAAATCTATTAAATGAGACTACAGAAGCTCACTATAAGGCTTTTGCCGCTACTCGGGGCGGGGACCCAGATTGGCCTATTTGGTATGCGGATTACCTCATAGACAAAATGCGGCAAATGCTGAATGCAAAGTTCACAAAGAGTGAATTTATCTATTTGTTAGTATTAGCAGACAAAGAATATGCATCAGTTGCTCCTGGTGCATATTGGCCTAGATTTTATGCAAATTTTATTATAAATCGATATGTGTAAAAAGATAGGATTTACATCATCTATGCTGGCAAAAGTATTGGCATCGGATTATGTGCATATCTATCTATACCATATCCATAACTATTAAATGATTCTTTTATATAACATACCCATTTACCAGTATGAACAAAAAGATACTAATAGTTATTAGTATAGTAGTAGCCGCAATAGTAATCCCATTTGGTATCTATACGATTTCTCCGTTATTTACAAACATTACAGTTAATGAACCCTTACCAACAACTGCTATTGTTAGACGAAAAAATGTAAATTTAGCAATAATTATTTGGCTACCAAAGAAGAAAATACTCAAGAGGAGCCGAATACCAAGTGAGTAGACATGATGACGCCTTTGACGTTCGCAAGGATGCTGCCAAGATAGCACATGATCGTAACTTTGCAAATAATCATCCAGATAACGGTGAGGAGGATAGGTACAAAGATCTTGATGGCAACAGAAATTTTATCGCAAACTTTTCGAAAGGATTAAAACAACACGAAATAACTAATCGTGACGCAGGTGAAGTAATAAATCCTGATTATAAGAAATTAGTAGATGCAATAAAATCTGAGAAACCTCAACATTTGAGAACCTAACAATAGGATTAGGTGGAAATTTTACAAACCCTCAGGCAGCATTTGCTTTTGATCTTGAAGGTCCAGACTCGCTTTTGATCTAGCCATAAGACCTGCCCCTAAAATAAATAGTGAAGAATCTGCAGGTGAAATGGCTGAATTGTATTGGATGGCGTTATGAAGAGATGTTCCGTTCAGTGAATTTGGTACAGATGTTACCGTAGGTGCAGTTACAAACCTATCAACTAACTATACCGACTTTCCAGACAGCCCGTTTCTAGGACCAACATTACAAATAACTACAGATACAATATTTAGAGGCATTGGAAATGGCCAATATATATCGCACAAGGAT
The DNA here is from genome assembly GCA_036557905.1 of Nitrososphaeraceae archaeon. Taxonomy (GTDB): domain Archaea; phylum Thermoproteota; class Nitrososphaeria; order Nitrososphaerales; family Nitrososphaeraceae; genus JARBAU01. The sequence continues at coordinate 3,737 of DATBGR010000014.1, forward strand.
ATATAATGGGGAGCTCAAGTTCTTCAACAGAAACAGAGGATAGTGACAAGCCACGATTATCTTCAAGACTATCAATCATGGCTGGATGCACAAAATGGTGATAATGTTGGTACTGAAACTGATGTACGTTATATTATAACACCACGAGACCTAGCATATTGGGTACATGTCGATACGCTATTCCAAGCGTATCTTGGTGCTTGTCTGATATTATTAGTTGATAACAATAAATTCGATCCGTTACTTCCATACCAGAATTCAAACACCCAGATAGGTTTTGGAACATTCGGCGTTCCTCATATCCTTTCATTGGTTACAGATGTAGCAACTAGAGCCCTTAAGGCAGTATGGTACCAGAAATGGGCAGTCCACAGACGACTTCGTTCAGAAGCATTTGCTGGTCTTATTCATCGACAGAAAAATTCTATATCACCTGCATCTATTCCAGGCTTAACTGCGCCAAATCCAGATTACATATTTAGTCAAAAGCTATTAAATTCAGTAGTATTACCAAAGATTTTTCAACATAATGCAGCCTCAAGTCCCCCTGGTTTATACCTGCTACCTCAGGCTTTTCCAGAAGGTTCACCTACTCATCCTTCATATGGAGCAGGACATGCTACTGTAGCCGGCGCATGTGTGACTATTCTAAAAGCTTGGTTTGATGAAGATGATCTAATTAAGGATCCTAAAACACCAACAAATGACGGAAGTGCGCTTGTTGATGCAGGGGGAACTCAGGCAGCCAGGCTAACATTGCAATAGGAAGAAACTGGGGAGGAGTACATTATCGCAGTGATTATACTGAATCGATATTATTGGGAGAAAAAGTAGCAATTGGTATTTTACAAGAACAAGCCCTTACCTATAATGAAAAATTCGCGTGTACACTTACTAAATTCGATGGACAGACAATTAAGTTTGAAGGAACAAAGATTATCTAATCCTTATATAGTTTCGGAAACCTTGTTTCAGTGTGCATGAACAATTTTATCGCTTGTTAATTTATCGATTTACTAAAGATCAATAATATAGGACTTATATGATGAACAAGATTGGAGTAATAGATGTTCGAGTTAATATTTGAAATAAGTATGAACAAACAAAACATTATCTTTAACTTGCTCATGCTTTGCTAAAGTTGTCGATTTCCTAGAATAGTTGCAAAGTAATCATTTGTATCAAGGTCTACTACAAGGTATCCCATTCTTGATACTTCTTTTTCTGGACTCTAAGTTGCGGAGAAATGCTTTTCGAGTACTGAATCGTTTACCTGTTACTCAGTCCGAAGGTTGATCGATGTGATAGTCGTATTTCGAAAAATTGATTACGCTAGTTCGAATGCTAGCCTGATAAAATCACATTTCCTTGTAAAGATGCTAAATGAAATGATAATATTATTGAGAATATTGCTTTGTTGCACAAATCTGATATTAGTCAGCTAACTTTGAAATCTTTGATTAAAAAGATAGTAATTCGTATCTGGCCTATTCGTGATAAGTGTTAAAAGCGTTACAAGATAACGAAGTTTTTGAATTATTGCAACAAAGCAGAGAATTTTATATCTGAACAGCTAAAGAATCTACCCATTTTTACCCAATCCGAGAAAACCAAGACTTGAATTCTTCCTTTCTTGTGCATAGCACCTTTCATAGTATTTACATGAAAGGCAGAGCTCTGATGGCTCTACTATCGGAACTCTATCTTCTTTGAGCAATGTACTTAGTATCTTAGCTCTTCTGACTATTTCCTGAAGCATCCTATTATTTCTAGTAAGAGAAAATTCAACTGTTTCGCCGTCAATAGTTGTGTAAATTAGAAACCCATCTACCTTATCAAATGCAAATAGACATGCATTCAGATATAATAAATCCCTAGGATGAGGTGTAGCAGGCAGCTTACCTATGATCTCAAATTTCACCACGTATTCCTTGTCCACAATCATATCTGCGGAAGTCAGTATAGATAAGGTGTCGACTTTATATTCTGAGGTAATATTGCCAAATAATCGTCTAATATTATCCTTCATCAGAACCGAAAATGCAGTGTTAGAATCAGGTGGCAAAGGATTTTTTCGTTCGTAGTAAGCCAACCGCGTACAACGCGAAGCTTCGCTCGCATGTATCTTCTCTGGATTTAAATTGGAGTCTTTAATCTGAATATTGTAAGCATTTTCAAATTCCTTGTGTATCATTTTTTTTACGTCTTTGCTGCCAAGCATCCCATGCAAGGTAGGACTATGCAATATATATACTTGGAATCTTACATATTTTCGACAATAGGCCTAAGAATATTCGAAGTTACGTGAAAATTATTTAGTTCAAACTTACAAATTGTAAGATATCGAGATCCACTTTTGGTAATTGTAAATGCAATTGAGTTAGTAACCGCTACGCGATTGGAGCGAGTTCGGATTGGGTCTATACAGAGTCTTGGCAATATTTCTGAATAAAATAAATCAAACTATAGAAGATTTGTGTGTGCAGCCTATGTATTGTTGAATTGTTGATATTATCATTTGACAAACGTTGTTGTTGGTATTTTATATATATTCGATTACACTAGGAGAATGTACTGCAAACTAGTTTTTATCTTTGTGATAATCAATAATCTTCAGTTCTAAATTCAAAAACTTGGTAAACCAGACTAATATATATCAGGATTAAATAAGACGATTCTAAATAAAAATTCTAAGATAATTATGTTCCTTAAGGCAGATAAATCAAAAAAAGGATTTTCATAACGGAATTGGTTACAATAACATGGTTGATATTAAATCTGATCAAATAATAGAGACGCCAGAAGAGAGGAAGGAGCGCTTTTTGCTAGAGTTTGAAAAACCATTCAAATGTGAAAAATGTAATGAGAGATTTAAGAAAAAGAAATACTTACGAGAACACAAATCCGAGATACACTCGTACTGATGTATATTTATTTTCTATCCTGAGAGGATAAGAATTTTGAACAATCAGTTTAAATGGGTTCATCAAGTTTGGTTATCTAGACATACAAATAATGAAGATATATACCAAAACCGGTGACAGGGGAGAAACCGGCTTAATTGGTGGAACTAGAATCTCAAAAAACAGTCAGAGGATAATTGCCTACGGGCTTGTAGATGAGTTGAATTCTGGCATAGGTTTCTCGATTTCCCTACTCAAGGAAAATTCAAAAGATGTATTTGCTGATATTATAATTATTTTGACTAAGATTCAAAATGATCTTTTTATTATCGGCGCGGATTTGGCAGATCCATCCTATGATCTTCAGAAGACGTTCACACAGGTGCACAATAAAACACCACGGGCGGACACGGTTATGACGATCTTTCTAGAATCTGCTATTGATCAATTTGAAGCCATTTTACCCCCAATTACATACTTTTTGCTGCCCGGGGGTAGCTTATGTAGCTCTTATCTACACTTGAACCGGGCAGCTGCACGTAGATCTGAAATAGCTGCAGTAGCTCTTTCTCAAAAAGAAAATGTAAATCCTTTAGTCCTTACATATCTGAATAGATTATCTGATCTCCTATTTGTTGTTGCAAGAGTAGTGAACCAACGCGTTGGAGTATTGGATATCAGATGGGACTGGGTAAAAGAATAACAGGTCTGGAGCATTTCAAGGTTGTGACTAAATCAGCTGCACTTGGAGACTTACTAATATATTAGATACTTCTATGATCGTCATAATCAGGTATCTAGATCATGCTAGAACACCGATCACTGAACACTGATATATGTGAACATATTATCCAATGTCTGTTCTGTAATCCAGAATTGAGAATATCGTGACATGAAACTGATTTATTCAGATCTGCGCAAGTTTTTCGAATATGGTTTAAAACTCAAGTCTACGAAGAGGGCAGGTTGGATTAACAAGGTGGGAGTTAATGATCCTGAATCGGTAGCAGATCATTCCTATTCGGCGTGCCTCGTAAGCATGGTATTATCCGATTTATTGGGATTGAAAACAGAAAAAGTCCTAAAGATGGCAATTCTCCACGATCTGGCAGAATCAGTAATAGGAGACTATATGCCAGGCGAGATAGCTAAGAAGTCAAAGTACGACTTGGAACAGAGAGCTATGGAATTGATTTTGCAATCTGTACCTGCATCAATACGTATAAAATACCATAAGATCTGGGAGGAGTACTCGCAAAATAGGACTCGATCAGCAAATTTTGTACATCTGGTGGATAAGCTAGAGTTGGCATTGCAGGCCAAGCAATATGAGACGGACCATTCTAAAGATCTACTCGCTCAATTTACACATACCTCAAAGAAGGCCTTGAAGTCAAAGAACGCCTTTCCCATAATGCTAGAGATCCTAAATACTTTAAAATGACCGTATAAGGTATAATAAACATGCAATATTTCACTGCATTGAAAATGGGTGAAAAACGCGTCAAACTAGCACAGGAACTTTTGAATTCGTTTGCTGGACATGCATTACCTGCGTTGGCTTTGAAGGATAATCAAGATAATAAATGGGAGCCAGTGGGTGAAGAAAACTTGATAGCAGTAAAAAATGAATCTAATGGATACCTAATAGCAATTTGTGATAAGAATGGGATAGCAAAATCTATCTCTCAATGGTTTTCTGAAGATGATATGAATAGGATTATTTCGAGAATTAAAACAGAGATAAGACTAGAAGAGTACACTGGCAAGCTATCACTACCGGTTTAGGAAATTAAAGTTCATTTGACGTCAAAACATTAAATATTGTTAATCACTAATAATAATTTCATCTTATATAATGAATTATCCTATTCTGATGGCTATTCTCTGAAATTTGAAATTTAAATTGATTGTATTCGTATCAACGGAATCAAAATCTGAACGATTGTGATATCAAATTAGATAGTTGTAGATTCCGGATTTGGTTTATATTCCAGGATAGTGCCTTCGAGAAAGTTTAACGAAATATTAATACGTGCTAACTATCGCAGTACATGCTTAATGACAATGAACTGCCCTTTGTGTGGCTCGCTTATGGTTTGGCTAAATGGATCTATTAGCCATGATCGCCCACTAAAACAATACCAGTGCAGGGTTTGCAACATATTCGTATACAAACAGCTTGATGATTCCTATGAGATAGAGCAAATTAAATATCAGAAATAAGATAGTTAGTAGTGATATGCTATTATTATGCGGTAATGGACGATCAAGTCTAATTGAATATGCCTTAAATAACGTAAACAGTTAGGGATCATTCTTAGGATTTAATATACAGAGCTAATTTTTTACACTAGACGTGATTTAAGTAACAAGTTCCAATGGGCATTGTATACCTCAGGTTTATAGGGGAATGGCATATTATATGGCTGATCTCGAAATTTAGTTCTCTCCTTTACACTTTATACCTCAGATCATCCTGACTATGGAAGGATTGGATAGGTCATGCAGATCTCTTTATAATTAGATGCTCTGGTGTCTAGTATTATATAGTATGAAAATTCGATGCAAATGGGCCGAAGTAGGCAGTCTACTCAATGTTGAATATCATGATAATGAATGGGGAGTTCCAGTCCATGATGACACTAAGTTGTTTGAATTTTTGTTACTCGAAACAGCACAGGCGGGTTTAAGCTGGTCGATTATTCTTAAGAAAAGGGAAGCATATCGCAAATCATTCGACAATTTTGATGTTAATAAGATCGCGCAATATGATCAAGAAAAGCTTCAGGAACTTTTCGGGAATCCTTCTATAATTAGAAACAAATCGAAGATACAATCCGTTGTAAAAAATGCTAATGCCTTTATAAAAGTAAAAGATCAATTTGGAACATTCGATTCATATTTGTGGAGCTTCGTTGATGGAGTGCCAAAACAAAATCAATGGATCACTTGTGAAGATGTCCCTTTGAGAACATCGATTTCTGACTTATTAAGTGATGATTTGAAGATGCGGAGTTTTATATTCGTAGGATCAATTACTTGTTATGCTATGATGCAGGCGATTGGAATGGTAAATGATCATATTATCAGTTGTTTTAGACATAATGAACTGAGGTGAAAAATGATTAGCTCCTCTATGTTAGTATACACTTTCCTATGTAATCATGTCAAAAAGAATTGATAACAGAAATATCCATTATGAACACTAATCAAAATCTATCATGATCTGGTAATCCAAGAGATCTTTATCATACTTATGAATAAAGTAAATGTGAAACAAACAATTAGATATGATTCAAAAGCAGTGTAATTCGCCTAAATATATTCAGATCTAAGCATAAATGTACTGCCGATTAGATAACTTCTACCTTTTACACCCCCCTTTTTGGTACATACAGTGCGTCCAATAATACAAGCAAACTTTGCTGGATCTTATTTTCATATGCTGTAAGGAGTATTTTTCCGGATGCAGATTTAGATGAAATAGTGTAATCTTAGATGCGTGCTTAATTGAATTTGATCTTCGAAAGCCATACCGCAATGACGACAATGATATATGCCTAATTTTTCTGCGTGATCTTTGTTTACGATTTTCAGCTGATTGTTATTGTCTATGTCATTTATAACAACATAGTCTTTTATCCTCTGCTTGATAAGAATATCCTTAATCCTTTGTTTGATTTCACGAATTTCGCTCTTATCTTTATCTATTGTTATGATACTAATGTTGTTGTTTTGACCACCCATGTCAGGAACAGTTTTCTCATTGTTTTTAGCGTAGACTTCATTGGTGTAGTTAATTCTCTTTATTTCATCGATGATGTATAGAAGATTGTCAGGCAAAATGGATACATCAATAACAATAACCATACACAATATCGACTATTGTGAGTTTTAACTCTATTGGTGTTACTATATATAAAACACATTTATTGAGCTTTTTGGAAATGAATCATACAATTAAATCCATAACTAGAATTCAAATATTATTATCTCCACTTTTGCTAGTATCGGCAGACCCCATTAGTTTGCTCCTAGTCTGCACGAGCCAATATCAAATAAATTTGAAATCAAAATTATTCCAATAGTATGTTACTAGTATTAAGTATTAAGATCATACTTGTTCTACAATGGGTTTTAATCGTATTTAGACGGCCAGGAACGAGTATCTTAATTGCAGATCGTCATCCAATCAGAAAATTCATCAACGATTGAATCCCTTTACAATAATTTGTCTTCTAAACATCATCGCTTCGAAATTAGGGCTAGTGAATTCGAATACCAGCTTGCAATAACTTCATATTGACTTCTTATACCAATTTCTAGTATCGAAATGCAACTGTTGAGACAGACAGGACTATAAGTGTATTGACTTTTGCGTTTAAATAATTAGTATTTATGAGATAATAGTACCGTAATTATTTCTTATATGTTATATTTTTATATATCACTAAATAATAAATCCTCCACTTTGGAGAATAGCCGCAAGCAGAAGAACTACTACTGACATTATGACAGTAATTCGGCCTAATACTATTATTTTCGAACGAATAGACTGAACATACATGCTATAAACATTTTCAGTCTTGATCTTCTTCTCGACGTCGTTGCTAAGCAGTCTGATATGTATGAAATAGGTAATTAGAACCCCCATTACTACCACGATCTTGATTAACAGAATGATACCATAATCAGTTCTGACTAACATACTAGGTTCAGTCAAGTATGCACGCGAATTATATAAACCAGTTAAGACCAAAACTAGAAGCGAAGGCAACGCGACCATGTTGAATCTTCTTCCGACTCTTATCATGACCGAAAGACGTTCTTCCATGCTACTCGTAATCGAACCAAGCATTGGCGCAAGGATTAAACCAAGGAAAATCGAGCCACCCACCCATATTGAGGCACAAATCAAGTGCACCCAGATAATAAAGACATCGATCAGTGGCATTTGGAATATTTGATATGCATTGATAATATTATCTATACTATCAGAAGAAAATAAGAAAGATTTTAATTCACTTTGATTCACTAGCTTTATTGAAATATGTTATTCAGTAAACGTAGGATCATACTTATCGGGGTAGCCGCGGCGGTAGTAGTTACAATAGTTCTGCTTCCGTTGATTCTAACAATAACCCTACCAACAGACGTAAGCGACGTTACGGTAAAATTAGAAAAGGTAGAGGTTGTGAAAAATGCAACTGCTGTCAACCCCCGAATAGTTCAATTGAACCTAATTTTTGGCGTACATAATCCTACCGATAAATCACTAACCACTTCAAAAATTGAATACCAATTATTCGCAAACGGTCACCCATTGGGTGATGGCCTTCTGTCGTACGAGGATATTCCTGTAAACGGAAGACCTCAACTCCTCTCCAAAACTGATGCCCAATTACAGTCCCAATTTACTATTACACCTTCGAACTCTAATTCCGAAATATTGAGGTTAATTACGAATTCATCTGCAGGAAAAAACATAACTTGGAAAGTGATAGGCGATGCGGACATAGATTCTGGGTTCAGTTCAGCCTCAAAATCATTTACTAACGAAATCTAATATATAGTCATATATGCTCTGGTTATGAAGGTATTTCTATATTAGCTCATCTCAGTCGTGGAACCTCATATTACAAATCAAATCGGCTCTTATTGTCATCAAACTAATCTCTGGTTGGGTAACCTTCTAAACACCTGAATAGAGTGCGCAGCAAGTATGCCCGGATATCATATCGTTTCAAATTAAAGTTTATGAGTGGTAATTGTTTGACTATGTTCCGTTATAGTTTCTGAAAAAACTTTGGATTGTGAGTTCAGATCTCTGAACTCTGTTGACTATCCATAGCACGACCAAAGCTTGCTACAACCCACTCCTCTATCCATGAACATCTTGCCGGACTATATTGACTAGTTTCATCATCAGATGAGCAAAGATGTTGAAATGAACAACTAAAACAAGGGGCACCCTCCACGCAAGTCACTTCTATAGGCTTTTTGATGGAATCTGGAGAAGCAGTGGATTTCCTTAGTACCAGCTTATACGTCCATCTCCCCTTATAGAGGATTTTTTCACGAGAAATAAGCGATTGCTTTTCTAAGTTGCCAACCAATCTTGAACCGTCTCTACTATCCAAAGAAAAAACCTTACATAGTTCCGTTTGGAAAATTCCACTCTCACCGCTCTTTGAAATAGCATCATATGCCTGGTCGAGCAGATCGCTCTTTGATTTAACTGAAACTTTCATAGGTTTAATTATGTTTGATGACAAAAGATGTACTGTTATTACAGTTTATTCATATAAAAGTCTTCACGTCGTAACTGAAATTGTTACTTGATCTAGTTAATCATTTAGTATTTAGTTACACTAGATCGATCGACACGTTTTTGGCATTTTCATAATCGTTATTCTCAGTTGGAATTTCTATACTTATATTAGCTATGATACATAGTATACATCGTGGTATTCTTAACTAGCCGAGGGTGATAGTGAAGCTTATGTTGAAGATGTAGACAATCGAATTATTTACTGTCAACATAGGGTCATATATTTTTAGAACTAGAAAAAGATATGAATATAAGTCTACAATACAAAATTTCACCAGTGATCATGACTAAATTTGGTGATCCAAGACTGACAATAGAACAATTGCAAGACATAGCGGAAAACATGGAGAACAAATCTGCTTATCATGTTTTGAAATGGGCTATTGACACATATGGTATGGCCCTAGGACTTGCATCGAGTTTTGGTGCTGAGGATGTTGTACTCATAGATCTTATGAACAAGATCGATAGTAAGAAGGCCAAAATATTTACGCTTGATACTGGACGGCTTAATCAGGAAACTTACGACATAATTGACATAATTCGAAAGAAATATGATATTTCTGTTGAAATATATTTTCCAGAGAGAGACGACGTCGAGCAAATGGTAGAGACAAAAGGACCCAACTTGATGTATGATAGTATAGATAATAGGAAGATGTGCTGTGATGTTCGGAAGGTTCGGCCTCTTGCGCGGGCATTAGAGAACCTAGATGCATGGATTACAGGTTTAAGAAGAGACCAGACTAGTACTAGGCAAACTATCAAGAAGGTAGAAATAGATGAATTGCACCGAAATATTGTTAAAATTAATCCTTTGGCAGATTGGAATACAGATATGGTTTGGAATTACATAAAAGCAAATAATGTACCATATAATAAGCTACATGACCTGGGATTTCCAAGTATAGGTTGTGAACCTTGCACGCGAGCAATAAAGCCTGGAGAGGACCAGAGGTCTGGCAGATGGTGGTGGGAAAGCTCGGTGCATAAGGAATGTGGTTTACACTGGAACTCCCAAAAAGGTTAGGATAAACACATGGGTCATCACAATCTGATATCTCTACATGGAGGAAGACTTGTAAATAGGGTTATAGAAACTAAAAAGAGCTTCGAAGATATGACATTTCTTGACATCAGTAATGATTTAAGAAATGATATCGAAAACATAGCTGATGGCATTTTTAGTCCATTAGAGGGCTTTGTCGGAAATGACGAATTCAGAAAAATTGTTCAACATGGAAGACTCTGTAATGACTTGGCATGGACCATACCGATTATGTTAGATGTTGACAAAAAGACTTCCGCAAATATGAAAGACGCTGGAGAAGTATTATTGAAGAACAATAATGAATCCTTTGGCTTGTTACAAGTTGATGAGATATATCCTCTGGAAAAGCTTCCAGCATCAAAAGCCCTTTACAATACTGACGACTTAAAACACCCGGGCGTCTCGAAAATCTCCGCTATGAATGATTATCTTATTGGAGGGAAGGTAAATGTTATTTCAAGAATACCACACACTCCATTAAGAAAATTCAGAATGACACCTTTGGAAGCTAGATCTGAAATTCAGAAGCGAGGATGGGAAACTGTCGTAGGTTTCCAAACTAGAAATGTCCCACATATTGCCCATGAAATGGTACAAAAGGCGGCCTTAAATATCTACGACGGACTATTCCTGAATCCCTTAATTGGTAAGAAGAAGCAGGGGGATTTCAAAGACGAATTGATTTTGAACGCATACAATTCATTAATTAATAACTATTATCCTATGTATAGTACTATATTTGCAACTCTTCATACCGAAATGAGGTACGCTGGTCCCAAAGAAGCAATTCATCATGCAATTATGAGAAAAAATTTCGGATGTTCTCACTTTATAGTTGGCAGGGATCATGCAGGGGTGGGTCAATTTTACCATCCGTTTGCTGCACACGAAATCTTTAAGAATTATCCAGATCTTGAAATTGAACCAATATTTTTTCAAGAGTTTTATTATTGCAAAAGATGTCTAGGATACTCAAATGCCAAGAATTGTCCACACGGACTAGAGTTTAGAGAAGTCTTAAGTGGTACTAAGATGAGGAAAATGGTTAGCTCTGGTGAAATGCCTTCTGAACACTTAATGAGGCCTGAAATCTCAAGAATCATTTTGTCATATACAGATCCATTCATTAGTACATCCTAGTATGCTAAAATCCTAGTGTACTAAAAACAAAAATTAATTTATTTGATTTTTCCTCGACAAATAATTTTATCTGTGTTTGTAATCCTATATTTTATATTTATGTGAATCATCAGAAGTTATCTTCTTGATAGAACCCCCTATCACCATTGAATCAATCTGGTCAATTATTAGAATATGATGTGGGCTACCATAGTGCGTTGGATTCATTATGTATATCGGATAACCAGCTTGTATAATTGTAAAGTCAGTAGAGGGCAAATCCAAAATATTCGAAATCAGCATGGTACGAGCACTTTGTGGTGTCGAATAGTCTATGGAATTGCTCACACTAGGGCGTTGTATCTGGTTGATTTTATTATGGAACGGATCTATTACTCCGATATGATTATTTGTAGTCAAAAGAGCCCAGGTCGACACGGCTGATAACACCAGAATTCCCGCAATGATCGACCTTCGCACTGATGGCACCATGGAGGATTTCTTTTCAGAAACCGAAACCGAATAGTTTTCAACTTTATTAATATTTTTTGAATTACAAGTATTGTCACAATAGGGGTGCTGATTCGATGCATCTAACTCAGGATTTATCAAACGTAACACCTCTCTTCTCCTCTCCAAGTTTAAGTAGACATATTTATTACCTGTTGGTGAATGATAAATCGAAATATATCCGAGAGTGCGTAAATGGAAGACTGCAGATGAAACTTCGGCTTTAAAGTAATTCGGAAATCCATCAATCAAATTTGATATTTCAATTGGATTCTCTTGTCGTTTTACCAATATGCGAAGAATCGCAGTTACGTATGAATCCATCATCGCAATTAATATTATTTAGATATTTATTCGTTGATGTATGGACATATGTGTCAATTGAATAGGTGTATAAAGTACTATATGATTAGATCTAGGTTCACAGAAAGAGACAAATATGGCAGAGTTGTAGCTAACATGTGATAATAGATGGTTATGCTGATCAATCTGATAGCGGTATTTTGACTAAGTTATTCTCTTCAAAAGCAGTTGCTCAGATCCTAGATTTCTTCCTCGATCACAAAGAATTCGATTATTCTGCAAATGAGATCTCTCAGAAAACAGGTTTATCATTTAGAACTGTATTTAGGGAAATACCTGATCTCGAAGGAAGTCAAGTTATTTATAACAGCCGAAGGATTGGAAAAACCAATATGTATAAACTCAATACTGACTTTAATGCAGTTTTGCTATTAGAGAAATTTGTTTTAGAACTATCACAGCTGCGATCATTTGTTGAAAGTCAGGTAAACTCAGACCATTTGACTAGCCAGAGTAATACTCAGAATGCAAATACCATAATATAGCACTGGGCTTGATAATGGCGTCAAACACGGAAGTATAAGAACTACTTTTCAATCAAGATTCTTTAATCCCCTGTGTGTTAGGATCCAAAGTCAATAGATGAGTCTCTTCAATCATAGGCCTAGGCTGCCAATCGTGATATATATACCAACTCCAATGAATATTAATTCATATAGTTAGGCTTAGTATAGCTTGAGCAATGTCACCCTTTGAGTCTACAAGTGCTTGAATTGCCTTTTCTTTTGCGACATTCGCCTGTTGCATCACAAGGACAACGTCTTCGTCTTTGAAAAACGGAATCTCTCGCTGCCTTTCTTGAATATCGCTTGCAACTACTTGGAAGATAGTATTGTCCTTCCCTTTCATTTCAATAATTTGAGGTTTTATGAGATAAAGTTCCTTAGTTTCAGTTTTGATAATAACCTCTTCAATGTTACCCATATCCTTCATCTCCAATCCCATCTTATCTAACATTCGTCTCATCTCGCGATTGCCTCCGCGCATCATTTCAATCAACTGTTCTTAATCGAGTCGGCTTTTTATTCCTTCTCTAATCTTAACTGCAACCCCTTTCTGATATCCCTTCATTACTTTAGCTCCGAGTAGAGCTCGTCCTACGGCTAGCACATTTTCATTAAGATCTATGATCGCCACGTCCGATCCCACTTCAATATTTGACCCACACCATTCTACATGTTTAGTAAATAATGATCGGCCTTCAGAAATAAACTGGAGGTACTCTGAATTAGGTATCACGCAGTTCTCTTTGAAACCCTTAGTATTTATCAACTTGTTCGCACCGAATATCGTTAAGGCAAGTCCACCATCAGTTCTTAGAGTTGCGAATAAATTCCCATCTATGCTAAAATTCTTTATACGGCCAGTTTTTTTTGAGTACTCGAATTGTAAATCTCCTATTGGTAGTGTCTCTATTTTAAATAAAGCTCTCAGATGATGATAGATTTTTTCATCAGAGTTCAAAAGTACTGATCACACTGCCACAATATATTCGAATACAAAATAAATCTTGAGATTGACTAGGGCCCCAACAAGCAAGCAAGTTAGATAATTAATATAGATCTGCCATCATGGTTAATACTCAAATTGGAAAATTACCAGTAGAGTTAGATTTAGTTTCTTGTAGATATCAAGTATCGTAATGATTTAAGGTCGCAATTGAATGGCTTCACGGGGATTCAATGATTGCCCTAAAGAAAAGGCTAAATTCACATTACTCTAGTCTAATCCTATGCCGTCATATTGTGAATTGTGTGGGCGCCAACTGACGACCGGTAGGAAAACTGTGTTAATAGATGGCAGTATATTTAATGTCTGTATTCCATGCTCAAAACATGGGAAACCTCACGAAGGAGTTCCTCCAGGTAGCAACATAGTTAATCGTAGTGGAAAAGCCGCAAATCCGATTGACTCTACCGTGGATAGACGAAGTTATCCCTCTAGCAAACCTATTACAAACAGAAATCGTAATACATTACATAGGATTCAGATGACTGATGACACTATACTTGCCTCCAATTTTCCAATATTAATAAGAGATGCTCGAATGAAAAAGGGTCTTACACATGAACAACTGGCAAATCTAATGAATGAAAGAGTTGCTTTGTTAAAAAAATATGAAACAGGTGCCTTAAAACCAGACGAAGCTCTAGCCAGAAAACTTGAAAGGCAATTAGGTATCAAGTTATATTTTGATCCTAACGCTGAAGAATAACCATCTGTTTTTTAGTAGTTCAAAATATCGTTATTGTTCCTCGTAGGACCATATTCTACGGAAGAAATGTCTATCTACGCAATTCGATTTCGTGTCATAATGAATATGAATATATAAATTCTTGGGGCTATTTGAGGATATCTACTTTTGAAAACAAGAAAACACACAGCAATTCCTCGTAGATCAATAGATCATGTTCTTATCTTAACGAGATAATTTGACAGCAGTTCATTTGGTTAACTTTTCTGAACTGACAAAAAACTGAACTATTTTTCTGAACTACTAATTTAAGAGTTCATTTTAGGCTTATAAACAGCAAAATTATATGAATATTGGCAATTGCTATAGCATGTTCCAAAAGTTTGTTTATTAAGCAGTGTTTTCCTATATATCGTGTCAATAAGATTAGGATTAAGTGATTATTGGGAGTGTTATGATTGTCTGAAAATTTCTGGGAACAGGTATATAATTACAGGAAGGAAGGGATTGATCCTTTACGATGGATTCCTACATGCTCTAATGAACCCGACAACGAATTGTTGAAACTTGTCCTGGGCAAAGTTAAACGGTGCAATGTAAAGATAGACTCTAATTGGTTTGATGCTTTTCATTATTCTGAAAAGAAGTCCCCGGAACTTACTCGAAGAGTATTTACTCTTGACGAAAGTGTACTTGAAAAAGAAGTCATGATTCGTCATGCACTTTCCCTATTTCAGGTCCATAACGAAATAGGTGAGGATCCATTGTTATTTGAAAATACGGTTATTAATTTTTTTAAAAAATTTCAGTCAAAGGTTCTAATAAAGAAGAACACTGTCTCTTTGACATCACATCCGGAATCTCAATTCGCACTACTTGATTATGTACAATTACATAAAGGAGACAAGGTGGGATTTAGTGCTGCCACTAATTCTGCAACTCAAATTTTTGATCCTATGTTGAATCTGGATTCAGAAATTAATAGCAATATTGCGATGGTCAGAACAATTGATCATCTAAATCTTCTTGGGTGTACTTCAGGATATATGCTTTACCCCATATATGATGCCTCTTCTGAAAACATGCTAGATAAGATTAGACGAAATCTCGACACGTTTACGTCACGATATAATTTAGGCATGGAAGACTATAGCTCACTCAAAATAGGAAAGCTTTTTTTTGGTAACACTGCGTTAGCAAATACATTAAAAGAGTTGCCTATAAATTATCACCAAGTCGAGACAGGAATGCAATTAATAATTTCTAACAAGCTAGGTATGCTGTCTGCATTTGCACTTTTTATGTTAGCACAGATAGATCCCAGTCTCTACGACAGACTCGATAGGACTGATATCAAAATCTCAGATCTTAGTACAGCCAGGGACCAAACACTGAAAAACCTTGGCGAACCAAAGTTCTCACTGGGTAGAGTGATTTCGAAATATTGCCCAGATTTTGGTACTAGTTTTGACAAGTCCGAACATATAACGACGGTTTTACCAGTATCAAGTGAGGGTATTCTTGCAGTCAATACACTATCAATGTTGACTAATTCAGAGATTATAATAAATGAAATTCCAATTATGTATGACGAGATCGCTAAATTTGTGACTAGAGAGCAGTTAATCTCAAATTCTACTATCCCAGCAAATGGTTGTCATCTAATAATAGCTTCGCCAAATGTTTCAAACTCGATTATAGATGACTTGCGAAAACATAATTATGAACCACTCATAATCGGTTACATTGCTAATAAGGAACGACCTTCTGTCAAGTACAACACCAATGTTGATACCTTCATGATGTCTAATCTTAAATTACAAAACCAGGTGATGTGACTGTTCAAGCTAAATCTTCATTATTTTCAAATAAATTTTAAAGCGGCGGAGTGCTATTTCTAATAGTGCTAGTCTAGAGAATGTGAACTACTTTCAGATGATACTTTGCCCAAGTTGTCATTGGACAATTTTATATGGAAGTTTAGCAATTTAGAAATAAACATGTATTCGGACTAGTTCGCTCAACTAGCACACATACTTTTGTTGGATAGAAAGACTCATAAGTAGGTCGAGGTTAGAGTTTCAAAACTGAAATCAGTCCTTACGATAATATATGGCATCATGACAGCATATTTCATGACAGGTCAGGTTTAATAAGAAAATGGATAATAATTACAGACGGCCAGGATATGTACTGTTTCTGTCAATAATTGTACTGACCTGCATCCTTCTTCAACAAATTGGCAATGCACACGGTAATACCTCAAATCATCTATCATCGCTTAACGAACTGTTCAAACGGGTAGAGGGTTCTGTAGTTCAAATTACGAGCAAGATATCACCAACAAGTCCTACTAATAATCAGCAGCCAGGAGATCAAAACCAAACCGCCTTAGGCTCAGGATTTGTTTATGATAGACTAGGGCACATAGTTACGAATAGTCATGTCGTAGGAAAAGCAAAGTCTGTTGATGTTACATCTATAGATGGAAATAGATATACTGCAAATGTGATAGGACGAGATCCATATGGAGATTTGGCAGTATTAAAGATCGTTAGTCCGAACGGTAATATTACTCAAAAGTCATTACAATTCGTATCTAATCCTCTAGATTTGGGTAATTCTTCTGAACTAGAAGTCGGTGACCAGGTGATTGCTATTGGTAATCCATATGGATTAGATAATACTATGACAGCTGGTATTGTAAGTCAAGTTGGACGAGCAGTACAAGCTCCCATTGGTGCATATTCGATTCCAGATGTGCTTCAAACAGATGCGGCACTTAATCCTGGTAATTCAGGAGGACCTCTATTTAATACCAGAGGTCAGGTAGTTGGCGTTACTTTTGGCGGGATACCTGGAGGAATAAATTTTGCAATACCGTCTGATATAGTCAAACATATTGTTCCTATATTGATCAACAAAGGAAACTATACACATCCGTATTTAGGATTCAAAGTTGCTACTCTTACCTCTGATCTGGCAAGTAGTGAGGGTAATTTGCCACCAAATCTAAGAGGCGTGTTTGTGGATACACTTGTGCGAGGTAGTTCAGCCGACAAGGCTGGAATTAAGGCTTCTACCACAGATCAGTATGGTAAAAAGCATGGTGGTGATATAATAACCGCAATTGATGGAAAAAATATCACTCGATCCGAGGATATGATATCTTATTTAGAAAAGAAAATATCTCCTGGAGATCCAGTGACTTTCACCATTTTCCGAGATGGGCATTTTATAAAGCTAGAGACTACAGTCGGTTCCCGTCCAGCTATCAATTGACTTTTGCCAAACTTCAACCGATAGTAATTAGTTGTGTTAAAAAGCTTCTATCAAAAGTATAATGGGATTCTAATTGGGAATGGTATAGTAAAACTCCATCGAATTGATTATTATGTTGAAATTGCAGTTTCTGGATTAGATGGAGGAAAGAACATTCCTATGCAAAATTTGCATGGCAGCAATATCTGCTAGTAAATACGTGAACTTCGCCGCTGTACTTGATGTAGAAGGCAAACTTATTGCTGCGAAGAGCAGAGATGTGTCAACCAAACAAATCGATTTAATCACACGTCATCCGAAAAGCTATCTGTTTTACTTGAATTATTTGGCACCCGCGATAAGAAAGAGAAGTCTGTGTTCCACTTCGAATGACAATTCAAAACTACAATTCCAATCGGTAGAAATAGTCGATAATATAAAGATAGCAACGATAAGATTACCTAAAAGTAATGATAAGTATTTATGTGTATGTTTGGATGCAAATTCCGATTCCAATGGCATCTAGTTCTTACTAACAATTACTACAATTTAATGACAAGTGACTAGCAGTAGTGTATCTTTACTAGTGCTTAGGTACACAATAAAATTATTATAATAATACGATAAATCATATTTTTTTATGCTTCTGTTGCAAACACAATAAGAAATTGCATATTTTGGCAGTTATCTTTACCAATAATATTTATTTTTAATCTAAATGCTCGCACGATGTGCTCATATTTTTCACATAAATTCGGTATCTATGAATTCATCAATTGGACAAAACAAGGTTAGTTTCTAATAGCCAACTAGTTATTCGTTATGGCGATTCTAGGATTAATAGTATTTTAGAGATAGTGATCTATATTATTAATGAAATAAAAGTATACATTTTTCACGTCAATCGTCTAGAGAATATATCTTTAAAGTTTAATTGCATTATTTGTTCTGTTTTAGTCATAAATATACATATGACATATTCGGTAACTGTTGTAGATGAATCTGATAAACCAGTAAGTTCGGCAAGTTCATGTCAAATCTATAGCAAGGGTCTATTACATCGATTTGCCTCAATCTTTATGATTGATACCGATTCAGGAGGATACCGACTCTTGCTTCAGAAAAGAGGGATAGGAAAGTCCCATGGAGGCCTTTTTTCAGAGTCAGTAAGTGCACACGTACGCGCTGACGAAAGCTATTTCGAAGCAGCTACTCGCAGACTCGGTGAAGAGATAGGAGTTTATTCTCGACCACTCCTAAAAGAGATTTGCAAAATTCACGTTAACGTGTCTGAACCTGAAACAGAGTGGCGAAAGAATGCTTTCGTAACTGTTTACGAATTTTTCATTTCAGAGAAGGACGTCATGAGTCAACTCATTATAAATCCCGCGGAAGTATTAAATGTATATTTTCTTCCACTCGAAAAAGTGATGAAGTTCTTTAGCGCAAGCCCCGGATTCTTTGTGCCATGTTTTAGATATACGCTACATGCTTATCTTGAATATGCAGGTAGGAGATTGATATCATAAGAAGTGTTATTATTTCGTCATACTATATGATATGATTCTTATAAAAAACTGACCTGAGAAATTTAAGAGACAACAATTAGGAAATTGTTGTTTCTAGTTAGGTTAACTGGACATATTTTAGGAATAGAACAATCTAACGTCAAAACTTCATTTTTTGATTGCGGAATCGATTAACATCAATATGTATTCCTTTGGAGTTAGCTCAGCGCCTTGCTGTTCTTTATATTTTGTACAAATATCTAAAAGGGCATGATATCTATCTTTATCTAAAACGAGATTAATTTCGTATTTATCTTTATCTTCCATTTGATTTCTTTATGAATACTCCCTTATAAACGACACACAACTGCACATTGTTGGAAAGATTAGATCTTGGAAGAGAAACATATCACATCTAGTAAGTTGGTTTGATTGTCAATCTTAGCCGTCTTCTAACTTCTGATCCTCTGCCCTTGTTAGAATCAATATTACAATCACATAGTGAAATTCATATGTTATAAGAGACAACAGAAATGCTTAGATGGCAGATCAAAATCGATGCGAAAACACTATTGAATAGAAATATTCAATGAAAAATAATGACCTAATAACACTGAAGAGTGGATTGATATATTAAACTAACCTATGAGATCTGTCTTTTCGGTTAGGGAGAAATTCGAATTCGGTATCCCGATTGTATGAGAAATTGTTTATGAAGATTGGATATACATCTAATGCAAATCTGACATGTACTCTCATGATAGTTAGCGATATCAAATATCATTTAGAATGTGCCTTGTTAACATATAATTTAAGTATATGCATGTCTTTATTAGAATATTATGAGAAGTCCGGATTTAAATGTTGATTCTAGACCTTTTATCTTGGCACTCGATGATGATTTCGACGTTATCAATATTTTTAGATTAGGCTTAGAGAAATATGGTCTGAGTGTCTTTGGCTTTACTGATCCGCTATTAGCATTGGAGCATTTTAAGATAAATCGCGAACGATACGCGATAGTTGTGTCAGATATACGGATGCCAACAATGAATGGATATGAGTTTGTTAAGAAGGTAAAAGAAGTGAAACCTGAAATCAAGATTTTCTTAATGACAGCATTTGAAATAAATGATCTAGAGTTTTCAAGGGCATTGCCATCCATAAGAATTGACGAATTCATTCAAAAACCAGTATCCGTAAGCAATCTTGCAGCCACAATTCAAAAGTATGTCAATGAGGTAAAGATATCCTAAATACCTATAGGTTACCGTATCCAAGAACGTTTCTAATTATTAGGCTAGAATCCGCACCTATTTCTAGAAGCGGTTATTATTTATCGCTCATGTTTGACATAACTCCGAATCTAAATCACCAAACACTTTATGAACAAAAAAATCGATTGATATATATAAAATAAGTAACCAACGCCATTTGAGTCCTAGGTGGTGACCAGCAGTTAAGAAACTAAATTACATGGTCAGTATTATGTGATTGATTAATCTGAACATTGTTTGTAGCCTACTATGGCGGGTAAAAACATGAAAACTTTACAAATTCGATTATGAATTGAGCAAATTACGGCTTGAAGAATCTTAATAAATCAAAGATCATTGTAAGGATATATAAGTATCTTTGAAGATCCGTCCAATATGCAAGAAAAGGAGAGAGAAGAACCTCGAAAGGAACCAGCCAAGGACTATTATGCGGGGTATGTATTCGGCAGTCATCCTTATACTAGCAATGAACTACCAGGTCGCAAGAGCGATGAAGAACTGAAGGAGGATATTATTTCTAAAATTAGAAAAAATCTAGGGGCTCAAGGGAGCGATATCAGCGTATCAGTTTTTGATGCAACAGTAACTCTTTCTGGAAAGGTTAAAACATATGATGACAGATCTCTGGCTGGACAGACAACATGGGACACACCGGGTGTGGTCAAAGTACTTAATGATC